>JAKDMR010000265.1 GCA_030452275.1 Candidatus Nitrosocosmicus sp.
TTTATTTAATATTTTTCTATTCGATGTTTGTATAGTATAGATAGTAACTGGAAAGTCAAGGGTTTTTCAGACAGGTTTTAAGTTTATGTATCATAATAATCAATATAAAAATATCAAATTAATATCATAATGTTGTCAACGATTATTATTTAATTTTGCAGAATTAGATTAGGGTAATTTGAATTGTCTTAATTATTTGTTTCTATTCGGTTTATCATCATCCATTAACATCGCGTTAATCTTGGCCCTTAGAATTTTAAGATTCTCTTTATCAACTGCAAAACCAATTGTATCTACTTCTCCATTATCTGTGAAGAGGGTGTTAGTTACACAATACACATTCTCGTTACCTGCCTTGTCATTGGGGTTTTTATCTAGAATGCCAACCGCTAAATCTCTTATATTTACCATTTGTTAGTTCTGAATTTCAATACTTAGGATTATGAAAATAATTGAACTAGTCTGAATAACTTGATAAATAGAACATCATTAATTGATAGGACTACAATCAAAAAAATCTTTTCTATATTTTAATATAGTATTTATATCACAAATTCAATTTTCAATCAATGTCCAAAAATTTGAAATCTTATACTCTAAGATTTATCTTGATCTCTACAATGCTAGTTGTTGGATCCTTCTATTTATTTGAAGAATCTGCAAATATTAATGTCTATGCTCAGAATGAAGATAAAGTTTCTTTAGCATTCAGTGAGGCCCAATTCTTTCCCTATACAGAGGACAGGAATCTATTAGAAATAATGGTAGACTACAAAACAAATGATCTTTCCTTGATAGATTCTACAATTAATGGAGAGATGCTGGTGTTTTCGCCCGACGGAATTCTTCTAAAGTCTACTTCCTATCCAGAGGGCTTTATAATAACGGATGAGGGTAAAATTGGATTCAGAACCTCAATTATGGATGATTCATTGGATAGCGTTACTGCAAATATAAAATTAACTAATCTTGAAGAAACAGAGGCAATATCAAATAGTATTCAAATAACTGTTCCATTTAATGATGACGAAGACCTCGACCTTCTAATACCCAATCCATAATGACTAGGTAGCGAAAATTAAAATAACACAAATCTAGATAATGGGTTACAAACCCTATTAATTTTATTTTACTTCTTCGAAGCGTATTTATTCGACTAGTGGCAAAAATACAATAATTAAACAAGATATGGAAGTACAACATAATATAGATGTTTAATACAGTTATCTCATCAACAAAATGGGGAATAACGCCTTTTGAATCCATTAAGAAATATTTTGGGCCTCATAGAATAAATTCGGTGTATTAGACCCAGTGTGATTAATCGAATCATACAACGACATAAAGTGTTTTCCTCTGGTAACACTTGAAGACCTCAAGGAGGCTTCAAAAATGATGGGTTAAACTCCGCATCAAGGCCTTACATCATAGATTATTACAATCAAGTCGCTATAAGCATAATTATTGATATTGTGCTCAACTCAATCGTTGCTGTCTCCCTCGTCATCATTGCTGTTGCTGTTGCTGTTGCTATCTCCATCAACGGGTGCACCTACAACCACTCTCTCGTCGTTGACTATCAGGTCGTATGTACTTGCAGTATCAGGTAGGGTATCGTCAAACGAACTAACTTGGAACGCACTACTGTCTCCTGGACCTAATGTCTCAGCATCGATATAACCACTTTCACTAGATATCAATGTCCCACTGACATCTCGGAAGTTAGCAACGATATCGACATCATACTTATCATGACTTCTAGTACCATTGTTCTGAATTTCCCCGATTACTCCTGGCAATCCTGTTGTCTCGAATCTATGGCTTAGCACATTAATTTGTGCAAAGGCTGTAGTTATTGTCGTTGTCACCGCAGTTATAATTAAAAATATTACAGCCGTCACTACTAACGTTGTCTGCAAACTTTGTTTCATTGTTATTATTTAATAGATATATGTGGATGCTATATGTTTTTCAAAGATCTTGACTATAACTCCTCCAAACCTCTTGACAGCGCAGCCTATATTCAAAGTCAAGTTCTAGCAAATATATGTAGGTCAAGAAAGTAGAAAAACTTTCATTGTTTTTAAAAAATTAATAGTATATTCCTATCAGTTGAAAGTTATTGTGTTTCGTGTTATCAATCAATGATTTTCATATTCTTAATGTGTTTTCTAATTCTTGTCCATGTTTGTTTAACCTCATAATGACGTAGTAGACTATCTGATTCCTTTAATTTGCCATATCTTTGAAATTCTCTAGTGAATGCTCTTTGTATTCTATCTAATACTTCATCCCTATCTGTTCCCACTATTACAGATTCAGTATTATTCGATGCAAAATCATCTAGAATTTCTTCTGTAGGGATCTTGATTACTCCTAAATGAATGTCTATAGGTATAGGGTTAAATTCATATCCGTCAATTGGGTCTGGTTGAAATAAGAATCCAGGCATTTGTTAATAACAAAGTAAAGATGAATATAATAATCTTCTATAAAAATATAAATAAATTATACTTTATATTTCGTATAATTGGATTTTAAATACATTCAGTCTAGATTGCAAAAATACTATTTGCTAACAGCCTCAGTTTTTATGATATTTGGATTGTTACATGCTCAAAATATTTATGGTAGTGCACCTACTTTTGACGATAAATTGGTAAGGCTCGATGCAGCAATGGATCATTTAGTCAATGTATGCGAAAAAGAAACGTATAAGAAAAACTGCTTAGACGCATTAGAGGATGCATGGTGGATTGATTGTGCCGATTTTTATGATAAACTTGATACCTGTAAAAATGGTAAATTAGAAAACTTTTTAAAAAGTAATGGAAGACCCACTTAACAATTAACTTCATTTTTTTATTATTTTGACAATGCTAATGTCAAGTAGCATTCCTTTATAGCGTCCTATTTACCAATGTAAAGATGAAAGTACTGACATCCAGGATTAGTTAGGAATACAGATACCTTGCTAACGTGGTCTTTAATACAGTAAATTTATTTTTTCAGATTATTATCGAATATCATACTTGAAAATAAATGAATTATAAATCTTTAAAATCGTATGATTTTCCTTTAGATTGGAGATACTTATTGAAATCAAAACTTAATTATCCAAAACACTCTATATTAAAAATGACTCTTGAAAATTATAAAGTAGTTGCAGAGATTAGCATAACGCCCTTGGGAAAACGCTATTCGAATGATGAATTACCTACAAGCATACGTAACGAACTAGCCATTGCTATTGATGCTATTAAAAAAGTTAAAGGAATTAAGGTTATAGTAACTGGCATGAGTACCCAAATGGAAGCAGATTCAATTCAAGATATTTCAAAAGCAATAGAGTATGCACATCAATCCCTTAAGGATAAAGGCATACCCAGAATTATTTCATCAATTCGCATAGATGAAAGATTTGATAAATCAGAATCACTAGAAGAGAGAGTTAATTCGGTAAAAGAAAAATTAGATAGTTTAACAAAGTAATAGTTGTAGAATCAAGTCGGTAGTCCCGATATTACATTGAGTGATTCCATTTTGTAGATTCTATATTTAGAGCACCCAAAACTACAACACAAATAGATCTCACTTTTAATTGACGGTTACTAGCAATGAAGGAACAATAAGCGAACCTGACATAGTAACAATAACCGTTATCCGTGTTGCTACTCCCACATCATAAGAAGTAACTCAAACCATCAATGACATCATCAATAATCCCTTGGATATAACTAACTCTGTTGAATCTTCCTACAAGATAATTGATATCCTAACAGACGGCAGTCACGATAATGATAGATTAGGCTGTGATTTAATAGGTGATGTAGAAGGAAACAAATGAACAATAGGGGAGAAATAATTAACCCGCCCCATAAAAAGTGGTTCACTATGGTTAAG
>JAKDMR010000266.1 GCA_030452275.1 Candidatus Nitrosocosmicus sp.
TTTAATCATATTAAAATAATAAACTATTAAACAAAGATTGTGTCTATAATATTTCTATAACGAGCATAAAGGAAATAGCAGATGAATTAAACGATCACTTTATGATCTACGGTAAAGATGCTATTGATGTTGATTATAATAGTATTGGACTATGTCCTTTTTGTAATTCTCGTATAGATGAGTTTGATTTTTGTGCTTGTGGAGGAATTATGGGTGCTGATTGAATTTTATCTAATCCAGGTTGGAATAATGCAAAAAATATTGTTTGTAATCTATGTATAATTTTATTAAGTTGTAATTTCAAAATACTGAAACTATACACCAATGTCTTCGAATCACTATTATTGTAATCAAATAGAATCCCGATCATAGGACTGAAATCGGTAATGTCCCCTGGGCCCGCAAGTTTGATGAAAAGATTATTTAATAAGGCTTAAGATAAAATTATAAATTGCATGTGAACCCTTTTACAACAAGGATTTAAATCCCTTTCGGTCCATAGTGTGTATAGCAGTTGAGAAATATACTTTTAAAGAGATAACTTATTTTGATTATGATATATGTGATTTTAATGAGGCCATAAATATATAAACAAGTTACTCCTTTTGATAATCAGGACCTATTATAGAACGATATCATTACTAGAACCACCTAACCCGCAACAATATTGGTCTTTTTATTCCACCCAGTTTATTATATTAGTATATCCGATGACTGAATCCGTCTATGAATGGAAAAATGATGAATCAATCACAGAAAATACAATCAAAAATGACAATATGATCTTAGACGATGATCCTTTAGGTTCTTTCTTATATGCACTTAAATCATCTGAAGCTAAAAGACAATATCCTGCTAGATTGATGAAATTTTTTGATTATTTAGAAATTGACAATACTCCTTTAGATTCAAAGGATAAGAATGCAGTAAAGACAAAACTGGAGAACCAAGCCAGGTTATTTTTGGAAAAAGGAAAGACAAATGAAAAATGGGCACTAAACTCTATATTAAGATTTCTTGAATATCTAAAAACGAGACAACAGATTGGGGAAATAAAGGCTGGCACAATAAAAAACTATTATCGGTCGATAAAACTTTTCTGCGAAATGAATGATCTTAGTCTAAGGTGGAAAAGAATTGCAGTAGGCCTACCTAAAGCACGAAATTCATCCAATGACCGTACTCCAACTATTGAAGAGATTAGAAAATTGGTAGACTATCCTGATAGAAGAATTAAGGTCATAGTTTCAATGATGATGTCGTCAGGAATCAGACTTGGTGCTTGGGATTATCTTAGATTGAAAGATGTTATTCCAATGCTTGATGAAAAACGAAATGTTGTTGCAGCTAAATTAATAGTTTATTCTGGAGAACCAGAAGAATACCTCACTTTTATTTCATCAGAGGCATACAATTTTTTGAATGAGTGGATCGAGTTTAGACGATCTTATGGGGAACAGATAACGGAAAATAGTTGGATAATGAGAGATATTTGGCAGACTACCAATGTCAAATATGGGGCAAATTGGGGACTTGCAACCATACCAAAGAAATTAGAAAGCGTTGCAATAAAGCGAATTATAGATAGAGCACTGAGAATACAGGGAATTAGACATAATCTGACAGAAGGGCAGAAACGCCATGAATTTAAGGCGATGCATGGATTCAGGAAATATTTCAAATCTAGAGCAGAACAAAGGATGAGGCCAATAAACGTGGAAATTTTGATGGGTCACAGTGTAGGTGTATCTGATTCCTATTATAGGCCACAGGAAAAAGAGATATTGGATGATTATTTGAAAGCAGTCGATGATCTTCTAATTTATGATAACAAAAATATCCAGAAGGAGATTGAGGATTTGAGACATAAAAATGAAAATAATGAATACATTATTAGATCTAAATTACAGGAAAAAGATGATGCATACATTGCTCTTTCTGATCAAGTTATGAGATTGATGGACGAAATCCAACTATTAAAAAACAGTAATCAAGGAAGCATCAATCCTTAACAATATCTTTGTTGTATTTGAATATACAAAGCGATTTCATTCAATTGGTTTTCATTCGAACATGAAAAATCTCATCACTGTCTATTTTTATCTGATCATCTATTTCACGGAGAAACTATTTCGAGGATGTTATCCGTCCATAATTCAATAAACTATTTCATTGATTGTCATTGTTTTTATAGGTAGAGATGATGTTCATATGGTATTGCTAACCTAAATCAACAGGATTCATTATTGGATAGTATTTTGAATTAAACCAATGGCTTTTCTGACTCGAGTATCTTTGCATTTTTGGATAGGGTCAAAAATAGGTCGGACATTACTTTCAAAATATATTTAGTCGCTGCTGGTGTAGTTAATATCTTATTAATCGAGTTTATTTCTGTTAAGATATTATGCATAGTTTCCCTTTCATCCTTTGATACCATTTTCTTATCTAAAAGAGTTTGAAAATAAACTGGAAGCACAGAAATAAAATTCTGTGCAATTAAGTAAGGATCAGTATTTGGGTCCCATATTGACTTGTCTAATAGACTAACTAATAACTCATATGATTTCAGTTTTTGAATCCTGAAATACTTCATATCAAATTCATAGCGATCATGAGCTAATTTTTGTTCTAATACCCTTTCGGGAAAGTTCATGTTCCTTAAGATATCGTTTAAACTTTCATAGATGGCGTGTTCATTTCTTCTGGTTCCATAGATTCTTGCTTTTACAAAATCTTCAACTAAATCATTATACTCTACAGTTTTGATCGATATGTTTACAAAGTCTAAATCCTTTTTAATATAACACTCCTTCTTTTTTGATTTATAGTAATGAACAATACTATAGTGAGTATCTCCATACATTTTTAGGTCATTAAGTAGGGACTTTTCAAGTGAATCAAATTGTTGTTGAAAGCCTTTTCTAAAACTAGAATAAACAAACCAATTGTCACGCATAATTACCATGAAGTTGATAAATGATAAAAAATATTTGGGTATGTGAGGTAATTTTGCTTCTATCTGGAGCCTTCTTTTTTTTAAATGTCTTTTGGAAGGCCTCTTCTTAAGGAGATAGATTCTCCCTCCACATATTTGGCATTTAGATTTGTAATCATTAGGATATCCAATTTTGCAATTTGGACAACCATATATTAGCGTCTTCATCAGGCTATCATCAACAAACAAACCTCTAAAGCTAATCTTGTTTCTACGATCGACGGAATCTCCTTTGGATAAAAAGATATCTTTTATTCTTTCTACCATTTCCTCCTCAAAACTTTCCTCGATACCCAACTGATAAAATTCCAAATATTTGCTTAAAGATTTGTACATCAATGAAGAAAATAATCCTCTAAGAGTTTGTCGCGAAATGTGAATGATTTTGAGTTCCCGAGTCGTATCTTCTTTCGTGTTCCTTTCTTTCGTTATATGAACCAGATGCTTTGAATTTTGTAAATCCTTACTGAAGGTGATTTCATATTCTTGTGAGTCAAACTTTTTAATAATACTATCAATAGCCCTTAACTCAAATTCTTTGATCCTTTTTATCTTTGTCTTATAAAACAAAAAGAAAAATGAATTGTATGTTTTTAGAGTTTCCTTTTTATCGATATAGTGTTCCCAATTAGAAAGGTTATACAAAAAATTTCTGAAAACTACTCTAGAAATATGATCTAAGAGTGTGTATAAATCTTTAATTTTGCTTTTTTGTTGTAAATGGAACTTACTATGTTTCTTTCTCAAGAAACCTTTTCTGCTGCATAATGGACAAATTAGAACAGTTTCCCTCGTTTTGGGTGTCATAAAATAGTGTCTTAATAATTCATATGACGAAAGAAAGTAACACGAAAGAACATACGACTCGGGAACTCAAAATCATTCAAAATTCGAGACCTT
>JAKDMR010000267.1 GCA_030452275.1 Candidatus Nitrosocosmicus sp.
GGTCTTGGCGCAAGCCAATAAAGGTCTTGAGATAGCATAACAGATCTCAATACCCAGACCCAATGCCTACAAATAGTAAATTGTGTTCACATTCTCAATTAATAATTCAATTTTCAGACTGAATAGCTTTAGCAGAATTTAACTTTTTAAATTCATAATATGGCTGCACTCATAGCATTTTCTCAAAATTATTTAACTTATTATTTTATATGGTAATAAATTTATATTAAGCCCCCGAATGATATAATTTTTTAATCAAACATTAGAAAGTATGCATTTAAATTAACAAAATTAAAAACCTTTTAAAGAAAGATTGACCCTTTATTATTCGTACTCATGAGCACTAAAGAATTAGCAGATGAAATTAACGATCACTTGGTGCTCTATGGTAAGAATGCTATTGATGTTGATTACAATAGTGTTGGAGTATGTCCTTTTTGTAATTCTCGTATAGATGAATATTATTTTTGCGCATGTGGCGGAAACATGGGTGTTGATTAGAATTCCAAATAACAGGTTGGAACAATATATAAAGATTTTATTTTTGATACATCATTGACAGTTAATTCATAAATTAATCTATCTATTTCATCTTTTCCATTAATTCTATCGACTTTAGCCATTTTATTATCCAAGGGATGGTATATCTAGTAACTCTGTCGTCCGGATCGACAATCCTTGCAATTTGATGTATTTTTTGAAAATTTAACCTATCTTTTTGTATCAGACTCATTTTTTTTCTGTTATTATGAAGCATTTCTTTATTATTTTGATGGCTCAAGGGTACAATACCATATCTACAGCATGTTTGCTTATAAACAAAACTTTATGAGTTTGGGGCTAAAGACCTGAGAGAGGATGATTTTTTCTGACTTTTAATTTTTGATCCGACTAGATTTAGCATCGTTTTTCCTCCCTTGTATTCACTCGAATTCAGTTAGATAAAGTTAAATATTTTCAAAAAAATATCCAAGCCTTGACAAAATTTTTAGTTCGAACCATAAATCATACTTTTCAAGATTTTATTGATTAGGAGGAAAATATTTGATTGAGATTTTTTATGCAGCATATTGACATGATAAAATAAAAATCCTTCAGTTCTTGCAATAGAATCTACCTTACTACCGCGGGGAGCTTGATCCCTATGGAGCAAAACCATATGTATATTATATTATGTATTACGCAAAGACGATAGTATATGGATGACGATGGTGAGATTCTTAGGGCAACCAGCGATTTGCTTAGTCAAGATTCATTTTCGTCCGAAACGTCGAATATACGAAAAACCCAAGAAAGAACAGGGGATCAAGAAGGAAAACAAACCATAGCAACTAGAATTGCTTGTGGTAATGAGACTATACCCATAACTGAAAAATTTGCTATGAATTGTAAAAGGGATCTTAATCTATGTATTGATAATAATGGTCCATCTGTAATAATCAATGTTCCTGAGATTACAAAAATGTATGAAATATTCAAAAGTAACTCTGTAAAGATAAGAATAGCTACAGAAATAACTTCAAATAACTTGGGATATTGTAAACAGATAGTGGAGAAATATGGTATCGAAATAAAACATTTCTCAGGTATCAAAGGCAATTTTGCAATATCCGATGATAAAGAATATCTTGCATCTGCAATGTTACACGAAAGTAAACCGCTAACTGAAATAATACACAGCAATGTAAAAGAGATTGTACAACAAAATCAATTGGTATTTGAAACCATTTGGAAAAATGCCTTACCTGCAGAACAGACGATGAGACAAATCGAAGAGGGAGTATTACCGATTCAAACATATTTAATAAACAATAATGCTGAAGCGCTCGCTTATGCACAAGATTTTATTAGAAATGCTGATACTGGTTTTTCAAACTCAACATCTATTGGGTATTTCAAGTTACTAAATCATAATAAAACTCTTTTTCAAGCATATTTGAATCATCTTTCATTGTATAAAGATGGAAAAGTAAAAAGAGGAGTGCGATGGGTTACTTATATAGGAAACACACAAGAGGATATAGAATTAATAAAAAAATTTCTTGATATTGGTATTGAAATAAAGCATGTCAGAAACCTGCCTCCAATGTATTTCTCAGTGTCTCGAAAACAATGTGTTACCACTATAGAAGATTTAAAAAATGGAGAGATGCATGAGAGAATTATTCACAGCACAGAGCCACTCTACATCTTGCTTTACCAGACAATATTTAAGGAACTCTGGGACATAGGCACAGATGCTCAAGAAAGAATAAGACAGGTAGAAACAGGCACTACCTTACAGGCAACAAAAGTTATTGAAAATCCTGTTAAAACAAAACAATACTTTTTAGACTTGGTACGAGATGCAAAAGAAGAAATTCTGATACTTTTTCCCTCATTGAATGCCGTAAAAAGAGAAGTTAAAATGGGAATAATTGATTTACTAAAAAAAAGAACTCTGAAAATATTAGAATTAGAATTCTATCTCCTGTGAATGAAAATATCAAAGAAATATTCTTTCCAAAGGATGTTGAAGGGAAGCATAAAGTCATGGAGAACATTATTAGTAGGGAGATTCGAAAGCAGGAGTATTTTCTATCTACAATAGTAATCGTAGATAGAAAATATGTCTTGGCCACAGAATTAAAGGATGATTCCAAAGAATTATTTGAAGAGGCTATAGGAGTATCAACATACTCAACAAGTAAACCTACTGTCTTATCTTACATATCAATATTTGAAAGCCTTTGGGACCAAACGGAAATGTCTGATAATCTGAAAACAGCCAATGAAAAACTAGTACAAAGTGAGCAATCAGAAAGAGAATTCATTAATACAGCAGCGCATGAATTGAGGACTCCTACCCAAGCAGTAATGGGATATGCGGAATTATACAAGGAAGTATTTGAGGATCTGTTGAGAAATACAAAAGTAACAACCGATGATGAATTAAAAAGAATTCTCGGCCATCTCAAAGGACACTTTGATGCCATATCTCGAAATTCAACTAGATTAAACGAATTAATAAATAATCTATTAGATGTAGCAAGAATTGAATCTAATAGAATTAACAGTTTACAAATACGTAAGGAAAGATTGGATTTAGTCAAGGAAATTAATGATTCGATTAAGACAGAACTTGCACAAAAAATCACAAATAAGAATATCGAAATCAACTTCATTAATGAATGTATCGATGAGATATGTTGGACATTTGCCGATAAATTAAGACTCAACCAAATAATTAATAACTTGGTAGGTAACGCAATAAAATTTACAAATCAAAATGGTAAAATTGACATTAGGATCAAAGAGAATGCTTCTATCGTAAATGAATTTGATTTAGGAGATAAGAAAACTATTGTGGGTAGCATAAAGAGTGACAATGAAGAAAAAATAGCAGAGAACAAATTAATGGAGCAAATCCTAGTTGGTATCTCTGACACTGGTAAAGGAATATCACCACATATTATGCCTAAATTATTTGAAAAATTTATTACAAGTTCTGATACTGGAACAGGTCTTGGACTATACATTACTCGAAACATAGTTGAGGCTCACGGTGGAAGAATTTGGGCATTTAACAATGCGGATGGAATTGGATCTACCTTTGTATTTACATTACCTAAAGCGGACGATGGGAATATAGATAGTAATTAGAAATTTAGCCTCTCTATAGTACTAGGTTCATTTGTTTTGAAAAAATCTAACTGATTCCAATGGAGATGGAGGTCATTCGTAGTGATTGATTTCTACAATTACTTATCTCAAAGCGTTGAACCTCAATAATTAGTCAAATTTATCACTAGTTTCCATTGGCCCGAAGTTCGAGATAATTAAGCAATAGACTTCTTGCGTAATTAGAACACGTTAGTCGTATCTTCCAGCCATCATCATCT
>JAKDMR010000268.1 GCA_030452275.1 Candidatus Nitrosocosmicus sp.
TAATATTATGGCCATAATAGAATATTATCCAATTATGAGCATGTTTATTAAATACTTAAGCAATGTGCTATCAGTAGCCCCAATACCAGACAAGTATTATTTTACAATGAAATCTGAGAATCTCGTTTCCATCATTTATATTTTTAATTGTAAAAAAAAGTCGAAAAGGCCATAGTAATATCATCTAAAATACCACGAGCGCAAGCTGGTGAATGCCAAGGTAGTGAAACATATCCATTCAGGTCCCTTGGCGATTCATTTCTTGAACTAACAAAAAGTATTAATCTCAATGGATATAGGTCTCCGAAAAACTTACTACTCTTGCTCTATTGGATTTCCTAATAGACTTGATTGGTAGACAACCCCATTCAATAATTCCTTGTCTTATTCCTGTTAGGATGTACCGAAATAATCGGATATTCTACTCTGACTCTTTCTTGATTTAACTAAACTACTATTTCCAATCCATTCATTGGTTGATATAGTCAAGTTATTACAAGCGAAAGATAGTGCCATGTCAAGGGTATCAAATTCGGTGCCGTTCATTCTCAAAGCCTCTCTTATTCCCTCTCTTATTTGCCAGACTCCGACAGGAAGAATGTATTCTGGATGTATTTCTCTAAGGACTATTACCGATGCATTTCTTTTTTGGTAGTGCAGAAATTCTATAACAGCTAGCCTAGCAGCAAAATAAGATCCGCCTATTTTTGGATAGTTCTTCATACCACGTGAATCCTCGGAATCTGTTTCTATCTCTGCATCTCCTTTTTTATTTATCCATGCTTCATGCATTTCAAAACTCCATAATTCATCTGGGATTAAGACAATGGAATAATAATTCCCCAAGTGCGCATACTTGTAAATAATGGTCCGATCAAGTGGTTGAAAGGTATTAGTTCTTTTTATTAGATCGGAAGAAATTATTTGATCAATTGCAGAGATACTCCATTTGGTCGGTACGAGTCTTCTATTTTTTTTAATTCCAATCATTCCTAAACTTAAGATTTTACTAATTTTACTTACCTCAATTCCTTCTTCATATAAATAGTTGATTGCATCTATGGCTCTAAAATCAATATCATAAAATGCTTTTTGAATTTTCTTGTCACTAGAAATATCCGAGGGTAGTTTCAAACTCTCTAATTCTGATGCCATGCCGAATTGGATCGAGTTTGAATCGGATGCCGTCCTTGATGAGATTTCTTCCATATCCAATTTAGGTTTTCTCTCAAATGCAACTTCTATTTCAGTAGATCTAGTTGCCATGGTTAATTCCTGAAGAGATTGAATATAACGATCAGCATTCAAATTTGTTTTTACATGTATTGAATGTGTGCCCCTAATTAGAGATAGTTTGTATCTTATTATATCTTCAATGGACTTTCCTGCCCATTTTTCGGGGTGATCCAGTATTGCTGAATCGGTTTGCAATGGTGAAAATAGGGGTCCTACTTTTACTTTTGGATATGCGTAGCTGCTAACGAACATGGAGGGTGGAGATCCGCCTAATATTTTTTCTGAAATATTCTTAAAGTCTGATCTTAAGATCTGTTTCCAACCTTCTGTTATGCGTTTTTTTATCTCCTCGATGTTCCTGTCATGCATTGCAAATTGAATGTGTTTATTAATGATCTTATTTGAATTTACATCATACAATGATCGAACCGGGGATTGATAGATCAGGAAATTTGGTTGGAATTATGAGAAGACCATTTTGATGTAATTCTAAAGTGTTTTTTCATTTCAATTTTTTGAGTAATTCTGGTACAGGTAACGTATTTAGGATATCGTTTCTTCCTGCCCACCCTCTTCTTGCTTGTGCTATACCAAATTCCAAAAATGCATAGTGCAGGGGGTGATGAGCATCCGAATCAACAACTAATTTAACATCGTTCTGTATAGCTATTCTTATGTATTCATCACGTAAGTCTAGCCTATTATAGTGAGAATTAATTTCCAGAATTGTGTTAGTTTCGTTTGCAATTGTCAATAATTTCGGAATATCCACAGGATAGCCATCCCTTTTATTAATGATCCTGCCTGTTGGATGAAAGATAATATCTACACTGGGATTTTGGGCTGCTTTAATTAACCTATTTGTTTGTACCTCGATTGGTTGAGAAAAATTAGTATGAATTGCCGCACCTACTATGTCTAATTTATCCAAAATGTTGTTTGGAATGTCTAATGAACCGTCGCTAAGGATGTTTACTTCTGCTGAAGAAAGTATTCTAAAGTCATTCATATTCCTCTTACTTTTTCTCCTCTTCTTTTCACTGCTGCTTGTTTTCCTTTCTAATGGTTTTTCTTCATTATATTTATTTAGATTCACAAAGAAGGTACCACTTTTTATTGAATCATTAAATTCTTGAATCTTATGTGCTTGGTCTAGTAGTTGCTGTTCATCTAATCCCCTAGCGATTCTTAGGCTTTTTGTGTGATCTGTGATGGCGATATAGTCAAGGCCAAAATTTGCCATTGCAAAATATGCCATTTCTTCTATAGACATTTTCCCGTCAGTACTGTTTGAATGTACTTGTAGATCTCCTTTTATATCTCCATATTTTAACAATCCTTTCATTTTTTCTTGCCATTCCTTAGACCCTTTCTTTGCCATCTCAATTTCCCCACTGTTTTCCCTCAATTCTGGAGGGATCCATTCCAATCCTAATTTATTGTACAACTGTTCTTCTGATTCGCCTGATATTTTTTGATCGGATTTAATATCAAATAATCCCCATTCATTTAAGCGGAGAGCCTTGGATTGCGCCAATCTTCGCAATGCTATTCCGTGTTCCTTACTTCCAGTAAAATATTGCAATGCTGCTCCATAACTTTCTTTAGGAACGACCAATAAATCGGAATCTAATCCATTATTAAACTTAATAAATGTTTTAGTGCTACCTTTGCTTAGAATTTCTTTAACTTCGGGCATATTTACGAATGAATTAATTACTCCATCTGGATTGTCTGAAACTACTAGAAAATCGATATCACCTATGGTTTCCTTCATTCTTCTAAAGGATCCTACTGCAGTTACAGTAGAAATGTTTTTTAAATTTGCTAAATATTTTTCTATTTGTTTTACCAATGGATAAATATCCCCAAGTAGATGCCTTTCTTTGCCTGCGTTATGTAATTCAATTCGTTTGAGTATTTTTTCTTCTTTTTTTTTAGAAATTCCTGTAACCCCGTTCAATTTTCCTTCTTTAGCAGCCCTTTCTAAATCACTGAGATTTCTCACGGGTAACCTGTCAATTATTATTCTCAAAGTTTTCGGACCTATTCCTTCTAAGCCTACGAAATCATCTATCTTTATAGGGTATTTCGATTTTAGTATTTCATAGTATTCAATCTTACCTGTTTTGATATATTCTTCTATTTTTGAGGAGATTGCTTTACCAATAGAAGGAATCTGTAATAATCCATTAATCCCTCTTTCTTCATACAGAGATTTAATACTTATGGGAAGGTTATCAATTTGATCAGCTGCTCTGATATATGCTCTATTTTTGAAATTTAAATCAGTCTTGTTATCATAACTACCAATATCCAACTCCAGTAGGAATGAAATCTTACGAAGGATGTCAGAAATCTCAGCATTTGTAAGTTTCACACTATAACTCAGTGTCAGGTATTCATTAATTTTCTCATCATTTTGGTTTGGTGCTTGGAAGTGGGAGAAACCATGGATACCAATAATCAATGCCTTTTCATTTATTCATTCGGGAGTCTTTAATTTTTTGCATCAGGCACATTGATCAAAAAATTATATCTTTAAACGATAAACGTTATAATATTTATAGATAATACTATAATATATACAGATCATGTATTAATAGAGAAAAAAATATTGAAAGTTTATTACAAAATA
>JAKDMR010000269.1 GCA_030452275.1 Candidatus Nitrosocosmicus sp.
TGAAGAATATAATGATGATTATAATAAGGATATTCGCGATGTTACACTAATAGGAAAAACTATTAGAAATATCGATAATGACTCAACAGCATTAATCATCCCTCAAGAGTTTGCAAAAGAATTAGATATTGAAAACTCAATGGTATCGATGTTTCTAATGGATAGGCTTTTTGGTAATAGATATTTGTTAATATCCAAACACTCTAGAGAAATTAAGATAAATTAGAAAAATAATAAAAGACAGAAACTCTAGTATTTTTCTTATCTTTCTTTGACTTGAACTAAACTTTGATCGATTTTCTTTAAGATAAGGTGAGTTTAATGATGACTTTTCTTGATCAGATTATGCTATTAATGATCTTCTTGTATTTTTAATTATTTGATACTATTTTACATATATTTTATTATATTTTCATAAAGCCACGGATACTTTCGTTTAAGATTCTCCAGGATCAGAAATCCTTTGGTATTTTTCAATGAGAATTTTATTCTTTGATTTGGATTAAAATTTCTGTCCAATAACTTTACAGTGTTACATTTATCAAGCCACTCCTGCAATGCAGTTACTGATTCTGCATAGTCCGTTTTTCTGGTCTTTGTTAGGTAGGGTCCAAGTATCAGTCTCAAAGTCTCTTTTCTTCCATCACCAATCCCTGTTTGAAGTAGTCTTTCTATCCAGAGTATCTGAAAGGCACTTGATGTACGACCTTGCATGTTTATTGGATTTCCATATCTTTTTATGTTATTTTTTTGATTTATTTCTTCTTGAATAAGCCACCTTCTAAATTCTTTGGTTAAAAACTGTATTGGCAACCGATATCTATTCCACTTTTGGATTACTTTAACTAGGGCGTTTTCTCTATCTAAACCACTAGAGAGACATTTAGAGTTGTAGGTATCTGGAATCCTTATCAAACAAGATTTGTATTTCGGTCTATGCTGTGGATCAGCCCTTCCATCTGTAAAATAATTCTTGGCAAATATCATAAAGACTTCAGAAACGGAGTATCCACCATACATGCCAAAGTAAATGGAAAATAGATAGGGGTATTTAACTTTAGAGAATGTTTCATAATTGTCCAATACGACAGACTGAATTGGAAGATATATGTGATATCCATTTCCAGACCACAATACAGTAGGATAAACTGTAATTGAAGTTTGAAAGGTCTCTATTTGTCGTTTATTATCAATACTATGACTATTACGAGTTACATGTTGTGAATATTTCTGACGGTTGGAATTGGATGTCTTTACTAAGGTTTTTTCCAAAACTTTATCAAGCATTTTCTTTGGATTTTTGTACTTTGAAAAATTTGATAGGTCAAGGTCTATGAATATAAAATTTGGTGGTAGTCTTGTCATTCCCTTGTATTCTGTATATTCTGGATATGCGTTGATCCTGCAATCTATAAATTCAGATTTCATGCACTTTTCAAATATCTCTTCTTTAGAATAGACTGAGAATTGTCCATTTGAAGTGGCAGTCATCATTTTTCTTGGAAATAACGTATTTTGATCAAAGTGAGACAGAATAAAGTCAATCGAATCTTTTGGTTTCTTTTCTTTCATTCCAAAATCATCATATCTGGTTTTATCTCATCAAGGCAGAAAAATTAAAGGGTTATCACGAGCCTTTCTTGAGACCGCTGCATGGATGTTGTCTCATGTACCATTTATCACCTCTGTTTTTGCAGCATCTGCATGCCCACGTATCAGTTCTTCCAACACGATAAATATTTTCTTGTATCTCTTCTTGTTTTTTCCTGTCAAAAGCGTAGCCTTGAGATGAAGCCTGTGAGTACTGTGAGAACTGTGAGTACCCTTGAGAAATCCAGCTGTTATTTTTTATCGATGGATCCAATATCCCATTACTATTTACGTCATTTTTATTATGATAATCGTCTATTTTGGATTCTTCTCCTACTTTTTCGTTAGATTCTTTGAAGGTGACGTCATCTATTTTATGCTTATTTTCTTCAGTAGTCTCTAAAGATGATTCGATGCGCTCAGAGTGCTCAGAGTGCTCACAGGTTTCATCACTATCTATATCGTCCAATTTGGTCTGTATAGAGCAGTTGTATTGAAGAGCATTTTTAAGAATTTCTTTCTTTTTAAATATTAGTTCTGTAAATCTACCGCGATGTTTACTTTCAACTCCTAACTTTTGTAATATGTTTGATATCGAATTTCTATAAATGATTCCAAATTCTTCTGTATGATATTCACTTGGTCTTCTTTCATCAAAATAACCCTTAATTTTAACCCGCAGTTCATACCAAAAGTCAGCAAATGTTATTGTTCTCTTTTTTGATTCATACATCAAATCAACTATTATGGGTAGTAAAGCGGCTTCCAAGGAGAAATCTCTTTTGCTATTTTTAGTTTTTAGAAGAATCTCAAATGTATCTTCTATTTCTTTGTATGTCTTTTTGTCTTCTTCAGTAATAGTATTGAAAAAAAGTTGCAAGCATGGTTTTATCAGTTCTTTGTTTCTTCCCTTTATACCGATATCAATATTTTTTATACGATCTTTGAAATGTAGCAGCCTGTAGGCAAGTAAAGTATTTCTAAAGTCAGTAATTTCTTTTAACAAGGTTTTATTTTCTTCTCCTCCAGTATCCGTAGGATTTAGAACTTCTTTAATGTCGTTTTTAGGATCTCCATTAAAAACAGATAATGAAAATGTTCTATCCATTATGCCTTTGGCTTTGTACTGACCAGGTGGTTTTTCTCCAATTATTAACTTTAAACAATAGGTGCAAAATCTTTCTGGCTTTCCTGTAAATTGATTGATTCGAGATACTTTTTTTCTAAAATCATATCCTGTCTTTAAGATAGACATCATCTCCTGAGATTGATCTATTTTTTCTGCCTCATCTAGAATCAAAGTGATTTGACCTGCTTCAACCGTTCCTAAAGATCTGAAAATATTGGGGGGAGTGGGATCTGTTGTATTTAAAGCTCTGTATGCCAAAGCTTCCATAACATCTCCAATACTGCTTTTACCAGAACCGTTATCTCCAAATACTCCTGTATAGTGTGTTGTGTTAAACCTATCCTGAAAGTATGAAAAAATGATATCGATTGTTGTGAGATTTATGATATAATCATCCTGATCGATATATCTTGATACAATGGCTTTTGCCTTCTTGTACAAAGAGAAAACGGTTTCATTTTCTTTGGTTTGTTTTAAAGTTCGGATTAAGGCATTATTAGATAAAAAACTGTAAGGAATATGAGGACATTCTTCTAATGAAGGTGGATTTAGAATTCGGGTGTTTTCTTCAATCGACGATGTGATTTTTATATTTTCATAATCGTTATTCTTAGCAGCTGCATCACCATCAACATTTACAAAATACGATTCATTTTCAATCAATATTGACTCAAATAGATCGCCTTCTCTATTTTGAGAATATTTGTTGATTGTGATCTCTTTTTTAATGACCTTTTGATCTTTTTGTTCTTCTATAAGATTGATATTATCAAGTATAATCTTTTCAATTACGTAGTATTCTGAATTCAAAATAGCGGGTATTTTATCTCTAATCTTGTCTTCTAATTTGTCCATTGAGGCAGGTATATTCTTGACGTTGATTTCAGAAACTATTAGCACATTATTACATTTCTTTGAGAATTGTATTCTTATTATTCCGTTGGCTATCAAAGAAATGGAAGAAATTAGATATTTCATTTCTTCAGGGATTGCGAGTTCTTTTTGTGCAGACAAATCTGTCAGTCACCGTGTCGTTTAATCATTTCTGTTATCAGATGATAACAGACAGATTCTAAGAATTCCAATATTATACAGATAGAGTCTTTAGTAACAAACTCATTTTGTAATAATACTGATTCAGTCCTTTC
>JAKDMR010000270.1 GCA_030452275.1 Candidatus Nitrosocosmicus sp.
GTGCCATAAACAATAGTACCTATGATCAGGTATAGGAGTTTCAAGTAATTTGTCGATCCAAGATATCTTGACACTATTTATGGAATTGGTATACAAGTCCTTTTTCCTTAATTCCTCAGTTTCGAGCTTTATTTGTATTAAATGATCTAAGAAAGGCAATAATATAGGGTTTGCGATCGCTTCAATTCCATTCCATTTCTGAATTATTTTAACTTCTTGGTTACTCTTTGAATTAATGGTTTCAGGTATTCTAATCAAACAAGAGTATATCGAAGGATTGTGTTTTGGATCTCCTTTATTATTAGCAAGGTACTTTTCTGCAAATCTAATAAATTCGGTAGTTAAATCATTTCTCACAACTGATATGAATTCGGTAAATTCTTTAATTGTCTCTAAAGGCTGTTTTTCATTATCTTTAGTAACTATTTTAATTGGCTGATAAATATGATATCCACCACCTGTCCAAAGGACTGTTGGATAACCATTAATCTCTTCTTTTATTTTCTTTAAAATTTGTTTTAGAATATAATCTAGTTTTCTAATAGGATACTTACAGGTAAAACATAAAGATAAATCTAAATCTATGAAAATAAAACTAGGATATAACTTCTTTTGCTCATCAGCATGATGAAAAGGATATCCATTTACTCTACAATCTACTAAATTAGCATCTGAGAAATACTTTATCATTTGATCTTCGGAATCAACAAAAATCTGACCTTTTGTTTCATATGTCATAATAGACCTTGGAAATAGAAACTCTTGTCCACTAAAATGAGATAGAATAAAACGAATGTTGTGGTCAATCATGGTTTACTCATATTCAATTCTTGTTATGCTTCAAAGAAGGATAAAAAAGATCATTAATCACTGCTAGAAAGATGCACATCGTTTGATTTGAATTTTTCATCGTCTTCAATAAATTCATCTCTTTGCTACCCAGAGCCTTCACTACCTTCACTACCTTCACTACCTTCACTACCTTCACCATCATCAGGATTCGTTTTAAGAGAACATCGAAGAACAGGTCTATTAATAGAATAACTTTCCAGGATTTGCCTTAGTTTATCTATGTCCTTAAAAGCGATTTTATATCCTTTGTTTGTACGTTTTGGTCTTCCACCGAATATTTGACACTTGTTGCTTAATTGGTTTCGATATAGAGTAAATCCATAATCTACAAGATATAGTTCATTCTCTGTTATCTCCTGGTTTTCTATGGTGTTCTTGATGACATTCCATAAATCCGAAACTAAAATCTCTCCACAAGGTCCATTATTTCTCAAAGTTCCACTTTTGATTTCCTTATCGACTACTCTTTGTTTCTGGAATTGAATAAAATTAAGTATGAGCATAAAAGCCCATTGAGGATTTTTTTGTCATCTGATAGCAAAGTTATTACACTTGTCACGAAAATCTTCTCCTTCAATGAGAGAATATTGGAAAAAAGTTCTTAATCTTCTGAAATAACTATCCTTCGTCTGAGCCGATCGAATAGAGTAGTCAAATATAAAATATGTTTCAATAGAATTATCATCCTCAGAGCGATGACGCTCGACTGAGTTAAAATCGTCTCCCATGGGGTCTTTTTCACTAAATTTAGCTTGATTATTAGACATAGTTCATACCTTTTTTGTTCCAGGTCCACTATGAGAACTAATATCATTGCGGGTTCGGTGGGACGAGTATGAAATTTCATACGAGTTTGGAGTATTTTTTAAAATATTTGTACACTATTTGGTAGTTATCGAATTGCTATTATACCATTTAACATATTCTTAAGCTGTCCTTAACAAATAGTTCATCATATTTAGACCAAATCTTTTTGTTCTGAAATAGCAGGATATCTTTTCCTTAAACTCTTCAAGCGATTGATAGTGTTTTAGCACAAGTAACTCACTTTTGGCAATGTTCCATACTTCCTCCAGAATCATAAACTCTGGTGACGCTGTTGGAAGACACATGGGTACGAGTGTGTCCTTGTTCTCTTCGATATAATCATTTACCTATCTTGATTTGTGATGTGGTGATGATTTATCCATGAAAATATAACAACTCAGAAACTTTGCATGGATGGATTTTAGAAAATCAAGAAATATGTCACCGTTGAATTTATCGTACTGTCTGAATAATTGTTTTTGGTCTATGCTTATGGCACCAAACAAACAAGAGTGCTTGTGAGAACCTGTTATTCTTATCGCCGATCTTTTTTTCGTATAAATCCAGACCCTCATTAACAGTGAATCATAAAAGAGATAGGACTCGTCCAATGATATTATCGAAAACTCTTTCTTTTTTTGTATCGTACACCCACAAGTATCTTATCAGGCTTTTTTTAAATTCATCCTTTTCATCATCTGAATCGGTGTTTACATGAACCTTTTTTTGGTACTTTCTGTCTAAACCCTCATTTTCTAACAATACCGTAAATGTTATTGGAGTGATACCTTGTTCCACTTTCTCGTATTATTAACTTTTCAACTTGTTTTGTGCTTCATCCATGATTGTTTTTCTTCAAAATAGTTTTTATCCTGTATCCTACCTGTCTTGATATCTTTGAGTGTCTGCCGCCTTTTGGTATGTCTTTCGATTCATCTAATCCTTCTTGTTTGTATCTTTTTAGCCACTGAGAAGCCAAACCATTACTTTTGCGAATCTCTTTAGCCACATGTACTGCAATCTTACCGTAATATACAACGTTAAGGACAAGCAGCATTCTTTCCTTTACATTTGCATTCTGTCTAGAGCTATGGATCTTTTCAAATGATGCTTTATTTATAAGTGTCAAAAATTATACAGGAAAAGAACGTAATCAACCTATCTATAAACATTTGCGAAAAACTGACATTGACTATGAATCATGGTTCATGTAACTATGTTAATAGGTATAGAGTCGTGTCAACGCATTCAATCTTTTTGAATATGGTATTATTTTCAGCATTACGAGTCGAGAATGTTATCTCAGTAACATCTTGAAGTATAATTGACGATTACTATTATAATTCAAAGTAAAATAGAGATGGTATGAATAAAAATCATAATTCTTTACCACTTTCTATTCTTGTAACATTATTTATTATTTTTACCTCATCTATATCATTTATTGGTATGATTACCACAGTGTTTGCCGAAGAGGGGGTAATAGACACCATCGCTGTTGGAAAAAACCCACGAGGGGTTGCATACAACTCTGACAATGGTAACATGTATGTAGTAAACCAAGGTTCAAACACTGTCTCCGTTATAGATGGAGCCACTCACAAAGTAATAGACACGATCGCTGTTGGAGGCTATCCAATAGGAATTGCTTACAACTCTGACCACGGTACCATGTTTGTGACTAATGAAAATTCGGACTCTGTATCGGTCATCAACAGCTCTGACAACACAGTAATAGACACGATTAATGTTGGAGATGATCCAAATGGGGTCGCGTACAATCCTGGTTATGATCTCATATTTGTAGCAAATCAGGGTTCAAACACTGTCTCTGTTATAGATGGACGCTCTCAAGTTCTCAAAATAATAGACACCATTAATGTTGGAGATGATCCAAATGGGGTCGCGTACAACTCTGACAATACTAATATGTACGTGACAAATTCCAATTCAGACACCGTCTCTGTGATAGATGGAGGCTCTTTAGAAGTAATATACACCATCAACGTTGGAGTTACTCCATTTGGGGTTACTTACAATTCTGTCAACGGGCATGCGTATGTGACAAACTTTAATTCAGACACCGTTTCCGCTATTTCCACCATAGATGGGTCCACTCACAGTGTCACAGACACCATAGCAGTTGGAAATGGTCCGTCTGCAATTGCATACAACTCTG
>JAKDMR010000271.1 GCA_030452275.1 Candidatus Nitrosocosmicus sp.
CCGGAATCGAGAAAAAAACCATTACGTTTCCACCCGAGCATTTCTAAAACAAATAAATCCTGTCCAAATTCAGAGTATCGTCTTTTAATTCCAGTTTCTTCCACAGTTGCTTTACTTCCTACCCTTTATTAAATGAAAAATTGATAAAATTATCAGTAGGACCTGTTAACAGTAATATAATCATCTATCTAATCCTTGATGTAAACTTATTATGATCGTTTATTGTCATCTAATTTGTAGAATTTTTAATGTGTGTTAAAATTGTATATAAACAATTATCTAGATGAAACAAGCAGTATTAGTTTACAGAAAAGTGTGGTCCGTCTTTTACACGATTCTTGACACAAATATCAAAAATTCACTTTATGACCATCACTGGACAATGAGCATATGTTACTATGGAAGAGGCAACACTTCCTAAGAGCAATTTCTTAAATCCTGTTCTGCCTTTAGTTCCTACAATAATTAAATCAATTTCATGGTTTTCTGCATACTCTAGTATGGTATAATCCACAGGTCTAGCACTGTTAATTAATTCTGTTTTTAATTGAATATCATTTTCTTTTGCATTTTGAGTAAAGTTTTCAAACCACTTTCCTGCATCTTTTCTATCATTATTATCAATATTGTCTTCTACTAACGATTTATTTATTACATCTTTTTGTGATAGATTATCTGACGCAGGAATATATGTAACGGTAACCGAGTATAGTTGTGCTCCAAAAGATTTAGCTAAATCTATGGCATATTCTGCAGCTTTGAATGAATGTTCGGAACCATCTATTGCTACCAGAATATTTGAAATTTTATTATTTGTTAAATTAAATGAAGTATGTTTTGACAAGACTATTTTTATACATAGAGCGTTAAGAATAAAAAGATTAGGCCATTTTACATGACTATTTAAACATGAAAATGAAAATTTCTTTTGAATATTTGAAGTTTTCCCAATCTTATAATTAAATATTAGCGTTATTCCACCATGACCTGCTTTAATTTGGTTATAGGTTTCTCTAAGGTGTAATATCATTTTTGTGGGATGAAATATACAATTGTAACTTCTGCCGTATATAATCAGTCTTAAATATTACTTGCATAGTTTTTCATTTTGGTTATAAATTTCTCTTGTTTTAGCTTATTATGTCAATAACGGTAGCTGTTATATACGAAAAATACACAAGGGATGTTCCTGTTAATTTAATGATAAACTTATAGCTTGAAGATGCTTTTTTTCTCATATGTCCGATATATGAAAAAGAACACCTTCAAAAGATTTTGGCTATGGTCTTTATTTGTATTTTCTTGGATTATCCACTAGATGTGTTGCCAGAGCAATATTTTATCTACTCACAATCAAAAGAAGCCATGTCTCAATTTGGAAGTGGATTCAAAAATGTCATCCTAGAAAGATATCCTCAAAGAGAAAGAAAATTGAGGAATACGTCGTCGATGAATCTTTAATCAAAGTTGGGTCAGAGTTAGTATGGCTTTGGGTAGTAATAGGGCCTCAAAACAGGCAAATTCTCGAACTTTTTTAGCTAATAAATCCAAGGAAAGAAACATGTTTGTTGCAGAGAGATGTCTTTCAGGTTTAGTCAAGGTTCATGGTAAGCATCCGGTGTCTACAGATGGAGGTACATGGTATCCAATGACTTGTAGATTCCTGAAACTGAATCACCACATCTATTCCTCCTACGAGAAAAGCATAATCGAAAGAACGATGCAGTACATAATGGACAGAACGGAGGATTTCGACGATTATTTTCCATGTAGAATAAAGAACTAAACTAAAGCATGTGATAAATTGGGTGAACCTGTTTGTCACTTATCATAACGAGGGAGAATTTTTGCTAAAGTTAACAGGGCCTTAATTTGAGCCATCAGATTTAAATATTAAAGAAAATTAAATCTGATACATTCTCCGCGAGTTTTTAAACTTCAGAATCTTGATGTATTAATGGTCAACTTCTACGTTGGTTGTTCTGGTTGGAATTACGAAGACTGGAAGGGAAACTTTTATCCAAGGAATATAGAAAGTAAGAACCAACTACCATATTATTCTAAATTCTTCAAGTTTGTAGAAGTTGATTCTACCTTTTATTATATACCTTCAAGAACAGCAGTAAGAGGATGGAAAGACAAAACACCTTCTGATTTTAGATTCTCAATAAAATTTCCAAAAATAATCACTCATGAGAAAAAATTAGAGGATGTATCTAAACCTCTATCCATTCTTTTCTATTCTCTTGAGCCGTTAGTTGATAAAACTAAAACTCTGTTAATTCAGCTTCCACCATTTCTTACAGAAAAGAAAGGATTTGCTTCTCTACAAAGCATGGTTCGTTACCTAGACAACAGATTTAGATATTCACTAGAAGTGAGACATCCATCATGGTTTAATGATAACGTATATAATTTTTTGAAGGAAAACTTTATATCCTTAGTCTGGAGTGTCCGCGATGAACTCAAACCACCACTAGTCCTAACTTCTGACCAGCTTTACATTAGATTCATAGGGGATCGTAGTATCCCTGACAAAGATTTCGGTAAAATAGTTAAAGACAGAAGTAAAGTATTGCTAGAATATGCAAGACATGTCAGGGAGTTACAGAATGAACAAGATATAATCATCCAAGACGTGTTGATAGCTTTTAACAATCACTTTGCAGGATTTGGTCCACAATCAGTAAATGATTTTTTGAGATTACTGGAAATGCCAGAATCCGATTGGAAACATGAATTAGAAAGTCAACAGTCTCGATACTCTACACAAAATGATAGGTTTCAGTCCAGTTTATCCGATTTTAAATAATTTTGATGTAGTAGATTGATTCAGAAAGAAGGAATTGAAATTGAAAAACTTTCAAATTCGCTAGTTTATTCTGTTGGTATATCTTCCGGGTATTACATTTTCTTTTGTATTTGTCATAATCAAAGTCCTAGTAGAAAAAATCTTATCTGACATCTTGATCTGTTTTGTTATTGTCTCCTTTAATTCATCGACACTATCGGCAGATATTTTCATAATTATATCATAGAGTCCGATCACTTCTTTAACTTCATCAACTCCTGAAACCTTTTTGATTTCTTTAACAATCTCCTTTGTTGATCCCAATTCACAATTTAAGGCTACAATAGCAGTAGATACCATGAGATACGTATGTAGATAAAGCCTTATAACATGTAGTAAATCTCAACGGATCATAATTTAATTAACTAGTCGGATTACTTGAATTAAATACAACCATAAAAAATTAATTGGTTATTTTGACATTTTTGAAAATGCTTCTTCTGCAGCCTTTTTCATTTCCTCTCTTGTAAGATCCTTGACATGTGTCGCTATTGACCAGATGTGTCCAAATGGATCTTGAATGCCTCCACATCTATCTCCATAGAACTGATCTTCAACTGGGAAAAAAGATTTCCCTCCTTCGGATATAGCAAGATTAAACGTTGTGTCTACATCTTCAACATATAGATATAATGAAACTGGACTGCCGCCAATACTTGCCGGTGATAAGCTTTTCATTTCTGGAAATTCATCAGATAACATAATCTTAGAACTGCCAATTTCTAATACTGCGTGAGCTACAGATTTATTGTCAGGCATCATCATAGTTCCCTTATCAATGGCTCCAAACACTTTTTTATAATATTCAATTGCCTTTAGTCCATCTTTTACTACTAACATAGGTGTAATATTTTGATATCCTTCTGGAATCTTTTTTACTCCTGTCATTAACTTAACCAATATAGCTGGTAGAATTTATCATAGCTTGTGGTGTGTAGAATAACTCCTTTTCAAATAAGCTATATAGCTCCTGTTATTAGGA
>JAKDMR010000018.1 GCA_030452275.1 Candidatus Nitrosocosmicus sp.
AATGCCGATAAAAATAATCCGCGTGCTAATATCACTAGCTTAAAATATCAAAAAAGTGTTTCAGATCGTAGGAAGAAAGTTAATGATTTACTGATGAAAGGATATACTCAACAAGAAATTATGTCAAGGTTACATTTAAGTCAATCAACTGCTTCTAGAGATATCGCATTTTTGTATAATCAAACAGAAAGAAACGCGATTAACATTGGAAAGGTGGCATTTGAGGAGTTACACAAATCGATGACTGGTACGACCGAGTTGCTAAAGAGAGGGTGGGAACTGTTAGAGCAAACCACTACTGATAGAAAATTACAACTGAAAGTAATGGAGTTCATTACTAATTGTTATCAAAGAAGAACAGAATTAATTCAAGCGGGACCTATCTTATTATATCTTAGCATCCAGACCAAAAGATTTACGACAATAGAGAGATTCTTAGAGAAAAATAATATTTCTATTGATGAATATACCTTAAAAGCAATAATAGACACGGCTCAAAAAGAAAAGGAAATGACTAACAAGAGAAAAGAACAAGCTGTATTCCAGTAGAGGATATAAAAAAAGTCTTTCATTTACATACCTTCAAAGTGTCTACTGTCTTGGAGTGAATATTTGAAGATCGTTAATACTTGATGGTATTACTGATAGAATTAATTGAGATTGGGTCATAATTCCGAACAAATAAAATTGTTCTCATAATGTATATTGACATGCATTAGTCCATAGATCGAAGCAGATACATTTTAATATCTAAGCTAAACCGTTTTGTTCTGTAGTATCGAGATATTGCGTGTTTGATATTGTAAAATCAGGATAATAGTTCGATAATATGTTATACTTTCCATATCTCCAACATTCCCATCCCGTGTTACTATTTGATAACTCTTTTCTTACTTTCGTCATCATGTTCTCATCTACAAATGATGGTCTTTCGAACCTTGGTTTATCTCACAAACCATCTAGTCCATCATCATTGTATCTTTTGTACCATTTGTAGGCCCATGCTCTCGATCTATGCATTTCCTTGGCTACAGATTCTATCTGCTCTTTATCGAAGAATATCCTGACTATGAGTAATAGCCTTTCCTTTACGCGTACATCAGATTCATTCCTATAGAGATTTTCTAAATTAGTTGATTTCAACTAGATAGTCGAGAAGAGTCAATGGTTAGCTAAAAATCAATCTGTGAATTTATGTGTGTGAGTATAGATCAGTATATCGGGGTTCTTTATGCTTATAACACTTTTGAATTATTTGCAATTAGAAGCAAACATTGATAATTGGGTATTTTTTATTTCAAACAAAGATTGATTGTTTGATACCTGAAAGTTGATAGATTTCTTGGTTAATTAACACTATTCGAGAAATTTGTAAAAAGACATTTTCTTTATGCCCGAATCCAGAGATAGAAATATAGAATAGATCTCTTGCGTATTAAGACATGCACTTTAATTTTTTATATATTTACATAATTTATTTGTAAAATCCTAATTTCCTGAGTAGCACTAACTTTGCAAACTTTTTCTACTTCTAGTGTTGTACAACAAGACTTTAAAGTTAAGTTGTTTTATAAAATAGTTCCTTTGAATTTTAAGATAATTTATCTCATGAGTTTATCTATAGTAGTTGTGTCTGTGATGGTATCGGGTAACAATACATTAGTTGATTTTTCTCAAGGTTTTTTAGTTAATCCTAAGGTAATTGCTACACATAACTTTACACAAGGACATAATCCGTCTGTTTCTGTCAATCCAAATACAGGAGAATTATTTGCTGTATATACCTTGACAGAGAATAATTCTACTAATATTTACATGACGAAATCTCAGGATGATGGAAAATCGTTTAGCAAAACAGTAAGAATCAATGATAAACCAGGAGATGCACATGATACATGGAATTCAATTCCAATAGAATTTGGATCAAATAATGAAGTATATGTAACATGGATGGTTACTAAGGAAGATCCAGATTGGTATGCGGGAGTCACCGAATTACGTGTTGCAAGATCTTTGGATCGCGGAAACTCCTTTTCACCGGCAGTTAATCCTGTAACTGGTTATAAAAGTGAAAAAGCATTCTTTGATCTGAGTGTAACTAGAAATGATACTCTTTACCTGTCATTTCTATACCATTTCATATATGTTCCTGAACCGTCCTTAGTAAATAGTTCCTCATGTTAAGACCAAATCTTTTGGTTCTAAAGTATTCAGAAATCTTTTCTCTAAAATCCTCAAAGGATGAGTAATATTCTAATAAAAGCATCTCTCTTTTGGCTATATTCCACACCTCTTCTAACATTATAAACTCAGGGGATGCTGTAGGAAGGTACACGGGAACAAGTGTATTCTTATTCTCTTCAAGGTATTCTTTCACTCGCCTGGACTTGTAGTGTGGTGAAGCCTTGTCCATGAATAGATAGCATTTTGGAAACATTGAATGGATGATTTTTACAAAATCAAGGAAAGTTTCGGTGTTGAATTTAGTATACTGTCTAAATATCTGTTTACCATCTATACTTACAGCTCCAAACAAACAGGAAAGCTCGTGCGAACCTATGATCCTTACAACGGGTCTTTTCTTGGCATCAATCCAAACACGTCTTACCATAGAATCGTAAAAGAAGAAGGATTCGTCTAAAGATACTACGGCAGAGTCTTTCTTTTGTTCTTCGTTGTGGATATCCACAAGAATCTGGCTGGTCTTTTTTTGAAATCCTCTTTTTCCTCTTTTGAAGTGGTGTTTACATGTACCTTCCCTGGTACCTTCTGTTTAAAACCCCATTTTTTAACAATGCAATAAATGTGATTATGGTGATACCTTATCCCACTTTCATGTATTATTAACTCTTCAACCTGTTTTGTGCTCCAACCTGTGTTGCTGTCTTTTAGGATTCCTCTTATCTCGTATTCTACCTCTTCCAGTAACTCTGGTCTTCTACCGCTTTTTGGCCTGTCTTTCAATCCTTCTATGCCTTCCTCTCTGTATCTTTTTAGCCACTGGGTAGCCCAAGCCTTGCTTTTATGGAGTGTTCTAGCTACATGAGCTGCAACCTTGCCGTAATATACAACATTAAGAACAAGTAGCATTCTTTCTTTCACTTTCACATTCTTTTCAGTTCTACAAGCCCTCTCAAACGATGTCTTGTTTGCAATAATCAAAAAGTATACAGAAAGAGAATGTAATCCACCTAGCTATAAATATTTGTAGAAAATATATAGAGGAGGCTTCTCGGTTTATGTAATTATCTTAATTGGTATAGACAGCCTTTCCAATGAATCTATGCCTGAAATAATAGGGTATCCTTCAAGTTACACGCTTGTGAAATCTGTAGATGGGGGAAAGACATTTGATCCTCCAGTTGAATTGGATGACCAAAATTGTGTATGTTGTCAAACCGCTTCTGCCGTCAGTCCTGATGGAGAGATATATTTTGCATGGAGAGATCTTCAGTATGAGCATGATCTTATTCCAGTAAACGCAGAGAATCCTTACAATTACGGATTTAGCAATGGGTCTCTGTTTGACAGTTTTAAAAATAAAAAATATGAATCAATTCGCGATATAGTAACCATGCACACTCTAGATAATGGAACTGGAAAGAAGTTCAGTCCCATTACAAAGGTGAGTCAGGATAAATGGTATATTGCCGGTTGCCCCGACGCTGGACCAGGGATAGCATTTGACAGCCTTGGACGCTTACATGCAGCCTGGTTTACAGGAAGTGATACTGCCCCAAATGGAATAGGCTATTACTATGCATATTCTGATGACGGTGGCAAAACCTTTAGTGAACCTTTGGCATTGCTTGCTGACAAGGAATTCATTCCTCCTACAGAAGTTAGTTTAGCAATAGACAATAAAGACAACACATGGATAACATTTGCTGATCAGAGAAACCCAGATGTGGTAAGATATTCTAAAATAAACACCGATCATCCTGGCAAAGTTCAATTAAGCATAATAGACAAAAATCATCAAATGGTCTTTAGCGGTCCTATATTTGATGGCCAAATAAACGAACAATTGGATCTGGCAATGAGTAGTAACGATGACAATGCCTTTATTGCCTATAGAGATGGAAACGATACCAAAATTGCAGTAATCTCATCACATCTTGGACCAAATGAAGTGTCAACAACATAGAGACCAGGCATTATATAGTTGAAGTTGATGTGCATGGTTAGACAAAATAATCTCAATCTTTTATGAACAACTTATATATTGTCATTATCATTGTTTGACTAATTCGCATTTACTTCTTTTTGTTTGAAATTTTGAATGTTTACTCATTTCGAACATTGTACAATAAACCATATATAATTATAAAATTCACTAAAAATGTGAAACTTTTCATATCCTTAGTGATGTTGCTGTCATTGTCCGTTCTGATGTCATTTTTGTTTTTGTCTTTTTCAGCAACAGATCAATCTTTCGTTATACAAGCTCAGCCAACACGTAATTTGAGCAATTTCACTTCTATAGAGGTTGCAGGCAACGGCTCACATAGTGCTGATTTGATCGTCGATCCAAAGACCAATCAAATCTATGTTACCTATGTAAAAACCCAAAATGACACTTCAAACTTATACTTTACAAAATCTGTTGGTAATGAGACTTTTGATACATTTACCGATCCAGTTAGAGTAAATGACAAGATTGGTGAAGTTTATTGGGATGGTAGGGTACCTCCAGAGATCGAGGTTACCGATAATGGAACGATCTATACGCTCTGGGTAACCTCTAAGGAAACACCCGAATTTCCGTATCATGGATTTAGGACGCTAAAGATGGCTAAATCCTTTGACGGTGGTGAAACATTTACTCCTGCGGTCACGGTGGCAAATAAAAATGATATCCCTCATGCAAATGCATTTGATAGTTTTGAAATAGGAGATGATGGCAGGATTTATGTTGGTTATTTGAGTTGGGATGCAAAGATACTAAACAATGGAACAATACTTTCTACCGATGAAAAGGATGGTGCCCAGACGGGTTTCTCTGTGTCAGTTGATGGAGCAAACTCTTTCAAACCCATAAAGATCTTAGATACACATGTATGTCCATGTTGTCATGTAAATGTACTTGCAGGTTCTGATGGGGACGTTTATACATCTTGGAGAGCGATATTTCCCGTAGCACCAAATACCGATCCTGAAGCCATGCCTGTTGTGAGAGACATTGTAGTTTCACACTCTTCAGATAATGGTTTAACCTTTGGTCCACCCGTCAAGGTTGCCAATGATAGTTTTGTATTTGGAGGATGTGTTCATGTGGGTGCACCAATGGTGATGGATAGTAAAGGGAATATACATATAGCATGGTATACGGGAGCAGAGGATCATCCTGGAATTTACTATGCATTCTCTACTGATAAAGCAAAATCATTTAGCAAACCAATCCCCGTCCTTACTGGAGAGTGGATTCCACCACTGCGATCGGACTTGGCTGTTGATGATAAAGATGATATATGGATTACCTGGGAAGACTCATCTGGACTAACTGCATTAGATGAAAAATGGATGTTTGAAAATACCACGGCTAACATATTTGTTGGAAAAATAGCCGAGAATAACAATAATACGCTAACTAAATACCTACCACCAGTAAATACAGAAAATGCTAAATTGCCTAAAATAGCAACAGGCAATAACATGATTGCTGTTCTTTGGAATGGGGAAGATTCAGTTGATCTATCTATTCTCAGACCAAATGAGATGTCAAGCGGGACCAAGAATTGACCGAACAAAGCGGAAAAATTTGTATGGTGTGGAGACATGCTTCACGTGTAGACAATCAAACGTATACCAACGGTTCTAATCCCCATAATTATGAGGATAAACTAGAAAAAGGTATATTATATGAGGTCATACGTGATATTTATGTTACTCATTCTAACCATTCTGAAAAAGCAAGATCTTTCATGCCCGCAGCAGTAAGAGTTCGCGCTGACAACTGGTATAGGAATGGCTGTATTAGAGCTGGTCCAGATCTTGGATTTGACAATAACGGTTTATTACATGTAAGTTGGTTTACTGGTGACGACCAGATGCTAGGTACTTGCTATGATAATTCTGCAGACGGCGGTCAAAATTTCAGTACATCTATTCCTCTTTTAGTCGATGAATTGGAGGCCACCGGTGAAGCAAACCTAGGTGTAGATGTAAAAGACAACGTATGGATACCTACAACCGATGCTCGAGACGAAAATAATACTATGTCTTTGTAGCAGTCAAATCTGCAAATGGCCAACTATATACAAGAACCAGCAATTTGCAAATGGTGATAAACGTGTGATTTCAGCTGAACCGACAATAACGGGAATAACTTGGTTGGATGGAGATAATCTAAAAAATCTTGCAATTCTGAAGCATCGGTGAAGACGTAAACGATTTAGTAGACCTAGAATATAGATATCTTTTATTCACCGGAAAAAAAATTAAAGAAACCAACAAATGATTAAAGCGATTTCTGGTATTAAAAACGGTATTACAATTTCTCTGTTAAGTTGTATAGCAGTGATGATTATTTTCTATCTATATTCACGAATTACAACTCCTGATGGTGAAGTCTATATTTCCCAATCACTTTATAATTTCGCAATTGTAATATTGATTTCGTTTCTTGTATGCATGTCTTTACTAATATTTGGACTTTTAAAGACTTTGTTTACAAGGAGAGCTTGTGAGCAAAATAAGTTAAAACTGGTTTATCATCTGCAAACACCCTTTAGAGAGCGAAATTTCATTTTTATTTTTATTTTTGCCCTTTCATCAATTGCTTATTTCATTTTCTTTGGATTTTTAACAAATATGTTTATTATATTTGATAGTGACGGGAGCGTTTTTTCTTTGATTCCTTCTTTCCAAAACATGGGATCAGCTGACCATGATATTAACAACCATTCAAGCTCAAGTCATCAGTTAGAAAACCTTCATTCAATTGATGCCTTGCAAACAGGAGAATCGGAGTTACATGCAGCACATCCACAGCATCAGGCTAGTGTGACCCTATTCGAAAATCAAGACCCTGTCTTTTCAGAAGAGGAGTTAAATAATATGATATCTTATCCTAGTTATAGAATGATCATATGCTGCAATAATTTTGGTTATGTTCCTATGTTGACGATACTTATTAACAGTAACTTCTCCTTTCTTCTAATACCGCTTAACTTCTTTCTTGGTATCATAATTTCGTTACTAGTAGGAATGAATGTTTCTTTGAGTGTATTTATGATCAAACGGCTAAGGATAAAGGTTAAAAGCTTATCAAAAGGTAATGTTTTTGGAAGTCTGGGAATATCTACTGGCCTGTTGATTGGCTGCCCTACTTGTGCGGGTAGTCTTTTTTATTCTATAGCAGGTTTTAGTTCTATTATTGCATTTTCGTCTTTGAGCTTGTATCAAATGCTTTTTATAGTTATCAGTATACCTTTTTTGATTATTTCGTTAGTTCTAATAACAAGATTGTTACGCACAAACACCTGCGACATACGTAGCTAAAGCAAAAGATATTCCAAGTCTATGGGATTTTATTTGCTTCAATTACTTTGAAATTCAGCATATCTTTATTAATCCATGAAATCAAGACCATTTTATCGAATGTGTCGGCAATGGCCGAATTTCGGTGCCCAATGAACGTTGTATCGGAATGGCTTGTATTATTAATAGGGTTTATTTTAGTTAGATAAATTTCGCTTTCTTCTAATTGATGTTTGCCAGTGTATTGTATTATATTTAATGATTCCAAATTCTAGTCCTGTTTATTGAATATGTCATGACGTTGAAATTTTGAAGCGATTTGTCCTGACTTATATACATCCTGACCATGCTATGGTACCAATGAATTAGAAATGAAAACCGGTGCTAAGCTTGTACACACTGGATAGATTCACCATACTGTCACATTACTTTTGGTAGGATAGTTCTTCAAATATGAATGCTCAAAAATATCAGACCTTTTGCGAAATTAGACTGGCTTTTAAAAATTCGTGGATTGATAATGTATTCGAATTCTATACAATTTATGTTTACCTTTTTCATATTTTTTCTAATATTACTAATTATTGCTTTGTCGAATAACTCGACTTCAGGTAAAAATTATGTAAAATTATGTCATATAAATAAAATATTCATTAAATTATTTGCTACTTTTTTCATTATCATAAATAACAAAGACAAATTTCATTGTTATTCGACAAAACACTAGTCAACATACCTCGTTCTCCTACATCTGATATTTTGTACTTGGGGATGGGCGGACAAACGAACAATGAAGTTCCGTTAATAGTAACTAAATACCTAGGATCCATAAGGGACGGTTCGAATACAAATACAAATCTAAAGATAGGTCCTTTTTCTTTGAATGATGAAAATGATTCTTTAAAAGTAAAAATATTGGGGCTAGATAACGAAGCCAACCCAACATCATTTGTATTATCTAATCTTAGAAATACACTAATCCAACTTATGGAGCCTTCATACTCTATTTCGGACTTAGCTCAGGCCACAAGTGTTATTAGCTCATTATCGCCTGGATTGCTTCCGAGAGGATGTGGTGGTTTGACATTTATGGATGAATTAGAATTTTCATTTGATTTCTTGAGAAATTTGACATCAGTTAATGGAAAACTTGCTCAAGAAAAAATGTATATTGGAACCCCCAGTCCACCTGGATGCGGTGCACCTTCACAGTATACCATTAAACTTTCTATAGAGTCTCATACATAACATACAGGTTTGATGTTGATATAAAATAAATTATCAATTGAGGTTCGTGATCTAGATTATCGTCTATGAAAAATATAATCTCCAATTGTCAAACGCAAATACAAATTATATGCAGGAAGTCTCTGACCACATTAAAGTACAGACGACAAGATCTATCAAACTTGAGTTTTATACTCTTACTGTGTACACACTGACTAGACTTTCATTTAGTCTGGAGTTATGTTGATGATTCTATCAACTTTTCTGGATACAAGAATGCGACTAAAAGACATGATATAAGTCTGAGTTGATGTTTAAAGATTAACAAGTTGAGTATTAGTGCATTCGTAGAACAAGCCATAATACTTTTTACAAATGTTTGTTCCACTTGGTAATATATGTATATGCACAAATTGATTTTTTTTCTTGGTATAACTGGAAGCATTGCAATCGCCATGACGGCTATGATCGCCATCTCGATGGAGGTTAATGCTTTAGAAGAGTCAAAGATAGAAACCATCAATTCCTATACAGCTAAAAATGTGTCAAATATGAATGTGGCTGTAGAACCACATAATGGAACTATCTACGCGGCGTTTTATAGGAGTAATAATGATGTGTCAAATGCGTATCTAACGTATTCAAATGACGGCGGTAAGACCTTTTTAGAACCTGTCCGAGTCAACGAAGAAAATAGTGATGCAGGTGACGCCTGGTATCCCATTTCATTAGATTTTTCCCCCAAAGGTGATGTTTATGTGGTGTGGGCTTTTCACAATGAAAATGTTACCCACCCTTGGGGAGACGGAGTAAGAGATTTCAAGATTTCAAAGTCAACCGATGGTGGAAAGAGTTTTGGGGAATCCGAATATCCAGGATCAACACCGGCAGCAGATGGACTTGGTTTTACCAGAACATTTCATGAACTAGCTGTATCTGAAAATGGTACCGTCTTTATTCCTCATCTTTCTCTCATGATAAATGCTACCCAGAGTGTTGCAGAGTATGTGGGTGACGACATTTCTGGGGAAGGACAAACAAATGTATTTCGTTCTACGGATGGTGGTAATACTTTTGATGAATTTGTTTTGGACAAACTTGTGTGCAATTGCTGTCATACGAAGGCAGTTACCAGTCCGCAAGGTGATGTCTACTTTAGCTGGCGATCGCTTGAAAGAGCTTCTGCACAGAACTCATCTTCTACCTACAACTTTGAGAATGCTAGTGCCTATGAGACGGCCAGAGACATTGTCGTGTCCAGAACAGTAGACGGCGGTTTAGGAAATGGATATTCAGAGCCCCATGCTGTAACTGAAAACAAGTGGTTCATAAACGGTTGTCCCTCTTCTGGTGCTGGAATAGATGTTGATGACCGAGGACGTGTGCATACAGCCTATTTTACAGGAAGTGACCAGGCTCCCGATGGTATAGGTTACTACTACGCATACTCGGATGACAACGGAACCTCTTTCAAAAATCTTCCCTTGTTGACGTCTGACTTTGTTCCACTCGTCCATCAGGGAACAAACCTTTCAGTGGACGGTGCGGGGAATACTTGGATAACATTTATCACGCCAAAAATGTCCAACAGTACTCAAGAGATGGAATATCATCAAGAAAATGAGGCAACTATTCACTTGTTCGTAGTTGACGAGAATGCAAACATTCTGACAAAAAAGGAGTTTACTACAAGCACAATAGGACAACCGGTAATATCATCCTCAGGCGGAACTACTGTCCTTGCTTTTGAAAATGGAGATGATTATCGAATCTACAGGCTGTCACTATCTCCTATGGAGGCATAGAAAACGGAATTGGTCACACATAATCTTTTCGAATGTTGATGAAGGAGAATCATGTTACTTTGATCATTGGAATCAAAAATTCCATTTTTGTTTACGTTGATATCAGAGCTCGGACTGCTTGGGATAATCTGTCCATTAATTCTTTAGCCATTATGTTTTCATTCCCAATTATGTTATTAGCTACCTTTGCTTTCACCCTTTCTATGGTAAATGCCACTCTGGATGAAAGGGACGTTATTGAATTAAGTAACTATACAAGTAGTAAGAGTCTAAAAGTTGTAATCGAATATCCCAAAAGCAATCAGACGGTTGTCGAAAATAACAATTTGTACTTTAGGTTACTATTTGTAGATCCCAATACTGATAAATTGCAAAGACATGTTGATTATGATTTTGTAATCTTAGATGACGAAAGAGAGATATATCGACTTTCAAATGAATCAGGAATGCCTTTATTCCCTATGCATTCAAGTAGTGGAATTGGTGTGGTTCCAAATCCTCTTCTTAGTGTAGAAAAAGGCCAAATTACGATTAAAGTCATTGTATTTGGGATATCTTTTATTCCTATTATACCAGAACACGTTCAATTTCATCCGTTTGTCATGTCATAAATCTTTTATTCATATCAATTATTCGCCTTTAAAGTATCCAAAATTTCCTCAACTCTAGACTCTAAAGTAGTCAAATGAATGTCAATCTGTTGAATCTGGCTAAATACTATTTCTCTCTTTTCTTAAATTCAGGTGATTGATTAAATGCTCTGTCTCACTTTTATTTCCTGTTGTTTTATGTCACCATATAATTGTCTGACATCTTCCGATGTAGAAAAGTTAATGATAAAGGACTTGCTCTGATTATGAAAATATAAAATGACATTAGAAACACATCCCATGATTCATATGGGATCCTTATGATGACAATAGGGTGATTGGTATTTCTTACTTCCTCTTCTTCTTCTTCTACAACCTGATTTAGCATTACAAGACGACCAATCAATAATACTAAATACTAATTAGAATGGATGACGAATTAAAACTGGCAAACATCTGTTTCAATCAAAATATGATACTCTATAAGATTAGCTTTATTCGTTTGGAATAATGACCCAGCCTCAAATATCTATGTTAAATTGAACATATGATATTTTATCAAATGTTAGAGTCGGATGTTCGACGAATGTACCAATTTATTTAATTTGTAAAGAAACGTGGTACAGAACGTTGAAGATAAACAATAGAGTTTCGTTAGTTTTATCTGTATCTGTGATAGTGGCTATAGTTTTAGGAGTTACACCCATTTTGCTTACATTTAAAGAATTCAGTTTGGGTCAAGCGGTAGCCATCAATAGTACCGGGTTTATGATTGAAAAATTCTCTTCACCGATTGTAGTGGGTTCCGCATCCAACGAATCATCATCACATGCCCCTGCTGCAGTTGTAGATCCTAAAACAGATGTCATGTATGTAGCATATGTAGAGAACGCAGGGGGGGCAGATTCCACAAAACGAGGAGGTATTGGCCACGGAGACCTTTTTATAAAGACATCCACTGATGGCGGTAAGACTTTCTCAGATCCAGTCCGTGTTAATGACAAAGCAGGAGAAGTATATCCGGATCACAGGGTACCACCTGCACTTGCAATTGGACCAAATGGAGAGGTAAATGTTATTTGGGTAAGTACAGAGTCATCACCAAATCTCATGCACGGTAAAAGAACCATACAATTTGCAGTTTCTACAGATGGGGCAGAATCCTTTTCAACTCCAGTAGCCGTAACAGATAAAAATACTACATCCGCAACGCAAGAATTTGCCAGATCGTTTTACGGTATTGATGTGTCTGAGGACGGCAAGATCTACATAGGATATCTTGAATCTCCTGTGTTAAGGTTAGAAAATGGAACACTTGATGATGATGAGGTGCGAGAAAATACCATTGGTTTTGTTAGATCTGTTGATGGAGGACGTACATTTGGAGATTTTGTAACTATAGATACCAATCCATGTCCATGCTGTAATGTTCACGTGCTTGCAGGACCTGACAACTCTGTGTTCGTATCATGGAGAAAGGTTTTTGAACTCGATGAACCAGTGAATGGAGCATCTAGTATAAGAGATATGGTGGTGGCACGATCCACTGACGGCGGTCAGACATTCTCAAAACCAGTAAAGATAAGTGATGATAAATTTTACTTTGATGGTTGCGCCCATGTTGGAGCACCGATGGCCATGGATAGTAAAGGCAACCTTCACATAGCATGGTACACAGGAAAAACAGGTTCACCTGGAATCTATTACGCTGTATCTTCGGATATGGGAAAGACCTTTGGAAAACCAGTTCCAATAGTTGTAGATGAGTGGGTGCCGCCATCAAGAGTATCTTTGGCTGTTGGCGAAAATGACATCCCATGGCTAGCATACGAGGTTCCTGTAGAGTTGGCCTCTGGAAATATAGCAGCTCCCACAAATGCGACTGAAATAGATGCCTGGAGATATACAGAGGCTCAGGCACTGATTGAAGTCGCAAAGGTTTTGCCTGGTGGAGAGGTTGTAAAAACACAACAGCAACTAAATCAGGTCGACGGAAGAGAACCTGTGATAGTACTTGCAGGAGACAAAGCGGCGGTTCTATGGGGAAATATCAACAACGAAGTGCTATGTTCGACGGCCATAAAGTCTGCAAAAACCGACATAGGATTGACGATATGATGAGAGGTGGGTTAGTTTTAAAGGCATTTATTGCATACAGAGATGGAGATGACGCAAAGATAACCACACTAACCGTGTAAATTCAGGTGATAAATTCTTGAAACTAAATAAATTGAACCATATTTTTTCTTGGACTTGCAAACCAAGCAGAAGGTCTCTGTTAACTTGAGGCTGGAATATGTTTAACTTAATCTATTTAAATCCTGTACATATCTTATCACTTTCAATTTTTGCATTCTTCTTTATGCTTTTTGCAAGTTCCTACAATATTGTTGGTGGAAATGGACTTGATACAATAGAAGCGTTTGGACAATTACCACCTACTACAGCAGATGATCCAAACCAATCAATCCCAAAAGACAGAGTGAAATCTTATCAAGCTTTATCGTTAGAAAGTGGTCAACCCGTAACTATTGCAAATGCTACGGGTGATTTGATATTGTTAAACTCGTGGGCTACGTGGTGTATTCCTTGTAGGGAAGAGATGCCTGGTTTGGAACAACTGTACAATGAATATAAAGACAAGGGACTAGAAGTCATCGGGTCAAGTGTAGATAGTTTTGGTATGGATGACCGAATTAAACATTTTACTGAGGGAATGAACATTACATATACGATATGGCACGATCCAAATGATTCCTTTGCCAGGACTTTTAAAGCAATAGGAGTACCAGAATCCTATCTAATAGACAAAAACGGGACCATATATCATCAATGGAAAGGACCGTTTATTCCAATGTCTGCCGATACAAAAGCTTTGGTAGAGGATGCACTACTAAAGGTTTCTCCGGCTTTTGCATCCACTACTGACGGCGGTACTAAAGACTCGGTTTCTGTTTCTGCAGGGTCAAATGATGATGAATCTAATAACACTATGTTATCAACTACTACTGTAACTAATCAAAACTCTAATAGCGACATTTTCACAATAGGTATACCGATAGCGTTTGCAGCTGGTCTTTTGAGTTTTCTCTCGCCTTGTATTCTACCGATAATTCCTAGCTTTGTTGCTTTTATAACAGGCATGAGCTCTGATGAATTATTAAACAAGAACAAAAGCAATAAGAGAAAAGAAGGCACAAAGAATGGTGGATCTTTGGAGAACATGGATCCCAATATCATAAGGAGAGTCAACACAAATGCGTCAGGTTCAGAAGAGTTTGAAAAACAAGAATCCATTCATAAAATATCTGTCATAAAATCAACTACATTTCTAAGAGGTTGTTTGTTTATACTTGGCTTTTCGCTAGTCTTTGTAGCTTTGGGGGCTTCGATTACTGCAATTGGATCTGCATTTCATGAATACAGTCGCTGGATTGAAATAATAGGTGGAATCATGATTATCCTTTTTGGTCTTAATCTTCTTGGCATTTTAAAAATACCTGGTGCTCAAAGAGATCGCGGATACAAATTCTCTCAAAGACCAGCAGGACACGTAGGTTCTCTGCTAATAGGTATGGGTTTTGGAGCTGGATGGACACCTTGCATTGGCCCAATACTTGCCAGTATTTTGACGGTAGCTGCAGTAACTACATCATTGTATGAAGGAATATTGTTACTAATTGTATATTCTAGTGGATTGGCTATTCCGTTTATTATTTCAGCACTTGCCATAGACAAATACCTGGTAACGTACAAGAAAATAAGTAAGTGGATGCCATGGATACATAGAATAAGTGTGGCTTTGTTGATGGTAATGGGTGTTTTGTTGCTTACTGGATACTTGACTATTATAACGACTTCGCTGGCCAGCACATTTCCAATGCTAGGATAAGGATAAAAGTCTTTGACAAATATTATGCTATTAATTTAGAATATATAAAGTAAATCGAGGTCAAATGCGAAGCCGTATTCATTCTTAGATTTCTTTATCTTGGTTCGAGGATTGTTCTATGA
>JAKDMR010000272.1 GCA_030452275.1 Candidatus Nitrosocosmicus sp.
AGAGAAACAGGGAGCAAAATGATGAGAGGATAAGGAATTAGGATACAAAGCATAAATGATGTATAATTTTGGTTCAAAACATCGCGTTGGGTTCCAGGTATTCCTACCTTTTCTAATATGCCACATTTCTCCAGTAAACCGAAGTGATCCTTCAGTTCCTCAGGCGTGATTTCATAATTCCTTAAATCTAGGTATGGAAGTCGCAACCTATTATTATATTCAAGGATATCTTCTGGCGTTATCCCTATCTCCTTTTCCGCAAAGCCATTAGAGTTTTGAGTTGATCGTGAGTCCTTTCCATCCCATCCGTAAATAATCCCTATTCTAGCTCTAAAACATATAATTGCCCAAACGAAATAGAATTTTCGATAAGTTTTTGGTTCACGATCGTATTTTATACATAAATGACCCATATCAGTGGTGCTGAATTCTTCTAACTTTCCCTTAAGTTCTTTTTTAATCATTTTCATTTCTTCCAATTCCTTAAACGTAATGAGGTAGTGCGTTTTAGATGGATTACGGGGAGGTTCTTCTTTTTGAAATGTTTCATATACCTTTTCTCTGATTGCATTGCGGTTTTTTTATCACTCTTATTGGAATACTTAGTCCCTTTCCGTTTCAACTTGTCATAATTTTCAAATATAGTGGGCACCTCGTCTGTTATCTTTAAGATGCTTTTTGCAATCCGTGGACTATATCTATAGCGATACTCCATAGTACTGGTACTACATAATTTTTAGTATAATAATTTTGTCAATCTAATTACATTGGATAACAATGCAAAAAAACAAAAAAAATAAGAACCGCAGGAGTTTCGCTTCCTGAAAGTGTTATCAAATTCATTGATAATCAAAGGGGCGATATAAGCAGAAGCAAGTATATTTTGAGAATGATAGAAAAAAACCTACCTTCTAAAGTTTCCAGCTTTAGTAAGAAGGTAGTTGCATAGGGAGATCATTAGAAGTGGATGATCGCCAGTCGACCAGTATTAATAACGACTCCCCTCAATTTAAAGATAAAGATTGTATAGCACGTTTCTGTGACTAAGAAGGAACAATATCCCTAAAAATAGCTTATTTGAATAAGATTGGTAGATTCTGTAAATATCATTCAGATGATCTTATTTCATTGGGATTAGCAACTTATCTCGAAGGCGTGAGAGGAACTCGAGGAATCGGAATCACAGAGGATAAACCTCAGAACAAAGGTGAGAATGATGAATAGTGACTCAGATGGATACTTGCCTATTGATTTACAGCTGAGAGGAATAGGAATATTCTGTATACAAGTAAGTCCGAAACCCTTTAGGATTGGATTTTTAGATTACACTGGTTTATTTGACATATACATTGATGACTTCTCAACCTTTAAAGAACTGTTTACCATGGTAAAACAAAGACTGCTAGAAACTCCGTTTAGCAAGCCATCCATAGTGACTATCCTTTCTTATTTGCTAGATCATCAAGGGGAAATAGAGGAGATGTTAAAGTAACATGCACAATCGGCCTCTCCCGAAAAATGAAAAAAATGCTTTCGAATCAGTCAAAGCTGCAGGTTTACTTTAGGTCAGATATAAATGACGCCAGATAAGCCAAGGAATAATAGTCATTTAAACAATGAAACTAGGAAAAAAACAAGAGAGAACACATGATCTGTAAATATGGTGGAAATGAAAGTGTTCTTTATGAGGCAATACTCGTTAATAATACTCCATATTTTTTGAACATTGTATCTGAAGAAGTTTCTTTAATAGAAAGCATAGAATTGGATGATATATTATTGTTTCCACCAAGCAAAACTAACTATCTTAGCAAGGAATATTCCTTTACTTCCCTTGATGAAATCAAAACCTATGCAAAAAGGGCCAACAAGGAAAATATGTATTCCTTATACAAAAAGATAAAAAAAGTTTGGAAAAAGTATTTGGATATAGATGTGGATTCAATAGTATTATGTTCTGCAGATACTTTATTCACATATTTTCAAGACAGATTGGGAATGACTCATTATCTTTTATTTGTAGGGGATAATAGTTCAGGTAAAAGCAATGGATTAAGAATATTTTTAAATTTAGGATATAGACCTATGTTTGATACAAGCATCACTCCTGCTAATATTTATAATTTCCTCGGTCAATTTGAAGAAGGTCAAGGAATAATTTTGGAAGATGAGATTGACAATATAGAAGATCAGGAAGAAAAAATGCGGATATATAAAGGAGGATATGTTTCTGGAACACAAGTTACTAGAATATATGAATCACCAGACAATAGTAAATCTGCAAAAAGACAGCAGCGATATTTTACATATTGTTTTAAAGCCTTTAGTTCAGAAAAATACCCTAGCTTCTATAAAGCAAAAGGGTTTAACGAGCGATTGCTAACCATAAATTGCTCTCCTGGAAATCCTCAATATGATATTACAGAGATATTAAACGATTCTGGAGATACAAATTATAAAAAACTTCACAATGAATTAATCGATCTAAGGAAACTACTGTTAATATTTCGAATTCAAAATTATAATAAGGCAATCCCTGATATACGAATATCGTTACGAAATCGAGAAAAACAGCTATGTAAGCCCATCCTAAGATTATTTCAAGGGACTGATTGTCTAAATGAAATTTCAAGATCACTTTCCAAATTTCTCCTAGAAAAGAAGAACAAGAAATTGAATTCACTGGATTCGTACCTTTATTCAATCATATTGGATTTGACGAATTCTGGAAATCTTGAAATATCAAACGAAACTTTATGGAATTTCGTTTTATCCCTTCCTGGCTCTACTGTTTTGAACAAACCTCAATCCTATCATACTGAAGAATTTGGAACTATTTCAAAAGGCATTGTAACAAAAATATGCGAAGACAAGTTTGGTGCTACTAGAAGTCATGACGGACAAAAAAGGTATTTGGTTTTTAATAAAAAGACTATTGAGAATCTAAAAGATAATTATTCGTCCTCAAGAAATATTGTCATCTTGGGTGATGCAGCATCAAATACTAACACCGCTAACACTTTTAACACTTTTTGGAAAGGTGTAGAAGGGAAAAGTTCTTCCAATATTGGCATTAAAGATTGAAACAGACAAAAAAATACACATTTAGTCAGCAAATGACGCAATCAAAGGAGGAAATTATCACAAATATACTAAAATGAAACTTGATATCAAACGGTAATCTCTCTCAAAAGTGTTAGAAGTGTAAATGTGTTAGAATATTAATACACAAACACAAATGAGGATCGTCTATATCATATCGACTTCATAAGCAGTGTATTTGGTTCGTGAAATAGGTAAAATCATGCAAGTTGAAGATTTCTTGCAAAACTATTTAGTTATTTATATTCATCGTTTTTTTTTGATATGCTTTCTAATTCTTATCCAAGCTTGTTTAGTTTCATAATCCATAGGACGAATATCTGACTCTTTGAGTTTTCCATATCTTTCAAATTCTCTGACAAACGCTGTTTGTATTCTATTTAATACCTCTTGTCTATCTGTTCCGACAATTACTGTAGAACCAAGGGACATATGTCATCCCCTCACAGCAACTGGTACTGGTAGTATACCTTCTAGCTTAAGTGCTTTTACAAAGCGTACATACCAATCACTATCTCTTTGTCCAGAGTATCTTTCTTCGGGATAGTATTTTGTAGTAGATATTTTCTTTCCATTGTTGTACCAGTCTGCATAAACTTCAATACATCTGTCAATCCTTTCATGATCGGTACATCGACTTCCCAATCTGTGCATCAGAAACCTTTTCAGCTCTTTCTGAGCATTTGAAAGCTTACCCATAGTCTGTGGATGATGTATTGATGTCCA
>JAKDMR010000273.1 GCA_030452275.1 Candidatus Nitrosocosmicus sp.
TCCATTCCTTCTATAACATTACCAAAAACAGTATATTGATTATCTAAAAACTTTGAGTCATTGAGCACTATGAAAAACTGTGATCCTGCGCTGTTAGGATCATTTGTTCGTGCCATCGATAAAATTCCTCTCTCATGTGGTATATTGTTAAACTCTTCATTAATCGTATAACCCGGTCCTCCAGTACCCCACGTATCTCTACTTGCATTATCATTTTTTGTATTTGGATCACCTGCTTGAATTACAAATCCGGGAATTATTCTATGAAACACTATTCCATCATAAAATCCATGACTAGCAAGTTCTTGAAAGTTTTTGACATGATTGGGGGCTACGTCGGGGTAAAACTGAATTTTTATCGGACCTTGAGTGGTTTCAATGACAGCAGTAGAATTTTTTGTTAGGAAACTAGGACAATGTGAAGTATTAGTATCAACTATATTTTGACCTTGTGGATAATCAAAATTGTTTGGTAACCATTTTATAGACTTTATCATATGTTCTCTTATTGATTTAGCCTATGGATCATCAAAGAAATTTGCATCGGTAAAGAACAATATGCTAATAGGAGTGAACTTATGATGCTTTACAATTACAATTTCTATTCCTGTACCCCATCCTTTGGCATTCTTATCTACTCTTTGGATTATATAAGAAGCAGCTTGTTCACCATCGATATTGTACTTGGTTGTATTTACTCCTTCAATTAAATACCAATCAAATTCTGAATCATATCTTGTAAAGTGATTGTCTAAGGATGATTTTGCAATTTCGTAAATATGTCTCAAATCTGGATTATCCATATCTAGAGTTACAAACACACCCCTATACTTTTCAAATGGGGTGCTCTGTATCCTAATTCAATTTTTTCTTTGTTTCTCGACATTTTTAGTCAAAGATTATTCTTGATAATTTGCGCTTTTCATATTACAATGCAAGAAAAGAACCGTTTGATAACGATTTTCATAATTAGGCAACAAAGCAAAATGGGGTAAAAGTTTGGTCAATACGTAAATCAGAAAGAGTATAATTGAATCGATTAGTTTTGTCTTCATAGATCCAATAACTAGGTAAATCAATGCTTATTCCTAGTTTCTCGTTATAATGAGTTATCCATGTAATGTTTTCAATTGGATCAACGATGTTGGATTCTAGGGTCATATTCCTTTCATTTATTACACTTTTGTTCGATGAATTATCATTAAACAATAAAGGAGCATTTTGATTATCACTAGTAGTATTATTAGATTTGTTTTTGTCTATTGAGCCAAAATATATCGGATTTGAACAATATGAGACAAATTCGCATACAGGTATCATATCATTTTGCTCGCTATTGAATTATTATTTGAAGGGGATATCTGCGCGAACGAATATTGAGGTAACATAACAACAATTAGCAGAAGAATGACAATACTAAAGTAATTCTTAAACAATAAGCGTAAAACATGATTAATTCAATATAAATATTCAACCATCATGGCGACTCTAAAGATAACGAAAAAGCTATAGCTTTCCGTAGTATTTATCTTATGAGTACAACAAAAATCATTCTAAAAGAAGGATAGTTGTGATAGAACATGCTATCTGTAGATTAAAAAAATACCGAATATTGAATGATATCTTTAGAAACAGACCAAGAAAGTATGATAGAATATCAGATACGGTGGCGGCAGGACTGGTAAACTATAGAATTATGACACCGGTTTAGAACCATAGGATAATGACGGTTAGTAGACGATATTAACCAATTCTAATTACGCAATAGATCTATTGTTGTTATTGCCTTTTTATTTACAGAGATGATTAAAATAACTCTATAAATACATGTGGTCTATTTTTACAATAAAGTGCATAGATCAACATTGTTCATCGCAATTGTATTGGGCTTATTTGTACCTTGTCTATTGACAATCATTTCATCCATTTCGTATGGTCAATCATCTTTTGGGTCTAATAAGGACTTTTCTCTTGATAGTCTATTTGGAAATAATTTTGATTTGTTTGGCGATAACAGTAATGTCAAAAGCGATCAAACCAAATTAATCGATTTTACAGTAAATGAAACTTCGGGCTTAAAAACTCACGTGAATCCTGATTACAAATTCGTAATTCAATATCCTCTGGAATGGGAAGAAGGAGAGTTATCAAATGATTTAGCGTTTCTTGGAAGCAAAGAGATTTTTAGAATTGGTGATGCATCTAATAACCCAAATCCAATGAGAACTAGTTCTAATACAGTGGTTACTATCAACGTCGAATCTACTAGTCAATCATTGAATCCAAACACCTTGCAAGTTGAATCGGTTACCGCCAGAGATTATGCTAATAAACAAGTAGAAATCCTATCCGGACCTATGGATTTCGGAAGTATGCAGGCAACCCACGATATAACTAAAAATACACCAGCTACTGTATCAGGTCAGTCAGCTTGGAGAATAGATTACATAACGAACATTGCTGGCGTGCAATCATCATATCAATCTGAAATATATACAGTTAATAATAGCACTCTATACGAAATTGGCTTATTTACCGATCCACTTAAGGTCCCAGCAATGCTTCCTGTTTTTAACCAAATAGTAAATTCGTTCAGATTTGTAAACGATTCATATATTTCAAATTACACTCAATTTAATCCAGCTAATCAATCTTCATCTACATTATCCACAAATGCTTCTCAATTAAATTCAAACAATACTCAAAATGACTTTAATAGTTCAGCAGATTTTAGAAATGGGGAACAACCAGTAGCTCAGATACAGCAATTTAACACGGATATAGGTAGTCTGATAAAAGAGAACGATCAAAGTAATAGGGATGCAATCGGAGGAAGTTCTACTCTAAACAATCAACCAGAGAAAAGAATATCTTTAAAATTAAATTCAGCAGAATTTCAAACACTTGACTCATCTGATCATCAGGCAAAAATACTTGTAGATTATGAAGTCATTGACCCTACTTTATCAGACGCAACGATTAATGGCGTTCTAGAGATAACTGATTTAGATGGGAATGAAATTAAGGCTACGTCCTATCCGGATGGCTTTCGAATAACCGAATCAGGAATAATTCAATTTGCTAGTACTGTTGATGATGAAGATATAGATACTGTGAATCTAAGAGTATAGATCTCTTGCGCAATTAGACAAAACAGCTTTATTTCAGTCTATCGTTTGTAAAAATGCCACTTCTTTTGCTATGCTACGATAGTTTATCCAGAAAACCATTGCTCTTCAAGTCATTTACAGGTCTCTCAGTCAAGCAGTTTGACGATGTTTTTAAGGAAATAGAATCAAAATATGCAAAACATGAGTTAAAACGTCTTACACATGCCAAAAGAAGGGAAAGAGCTGTTGGTGCGGGTAGACATTTCAAGCTTGTTCCCAAAGATAGGGTTATCATGGTCTTGGTGTACTACAAGCTTTACATTACCTATACCCTGACAGGTCTTCTATTCGACCTTGATCAAAGTAACATATGCAGGGATATAGAAAAGATAGAAGGACTGATAAGATCCTGTTTGCCAATTCCTCAGAGACTTTACAACATTACCAAAAGGCTAAAGACCAGGGAGGAAGTAGAAGAGTATTTTCCGGGTTTTATGGCCTTTGCAGACTGTTCAGAACAACCCATCCCAAGACCTAAAAACAGGAAAGACAGGAAACTGTACTATTCAGGCAAGAAAAAGAAGCATACCGTCAAGAACCTGTATACAGTAAACCAAGAGGGATTGATGATCTATAAAACAAAGCATAGACAAAAGGGTAGAAAACATGATTACAACGTCTACAAGAACAATCGCCCCAAATTACCCTTTGATATA
>JAKDMR010000274.1 GCA_030452275.1 Candidatus Nitrosocosmicus sp.
CGGTTGTTGGATACTGGTTTGGTCGGCCGGTTGTTGGATACTGGTTTGGTCGGCCGGTTGTTGGATACTGGTTTGGTCGGCCATTGTAACATATGAGAGCGAAATAGCTTTCTCGCTTATTACATTGTTATTCAATTCTTTTCCTTTAGGTTCCAGGCAAATTATCTCTACTTCGCTCCCCGTTGAGGCAAGTTGTTTGTTGTCGTTTTGATCTGTTCTTTCATGTAGAAATATGTCAGATATCTTGCTTTTGATTTGGAAGAAAATTTCACTTATCTCCTTGTCATTATAAGAATTGAAAACTTTATCGTTTATGAAAATCTCTTCATATCTTAAAGGTATCTCAATTTCCTTCTTAACTGTAATCCATTTCTTTTCAATTTTTAAGTTTCCGTTCTCACTTTTTTTGGTAACGTCAATCTTTTCGTTGTACAACGGAATTTTTTGCACTAACTCTTCATTTTTGATTAACCCACTACTATCAAGATTGCTGATTCTTCGATCATCCGATAATTTTATACCGAACTGATTCTCACTAGATTGAGAGACCATCTATCTAACCTATTCTATGATTACATGAATGGTATATACATCTTTTAGTAAAAACAAAATCAAATCACTAACGGTGTTTTATTTTCTTTTCCAGAACTGAGGCTCTGTATATTTGGTGGTCCATGTAAGGTGGTTTAATAACAATGGGATAAGAATCGTAAATTATTTCGATATTATTGTCAAGCTTGAGAAAAACTTTTTCAGGTTGGTCCAAGTCAAGCTTTTCCTCCTTTATCCGAATCACGAATATGGTTAACCATCTTGATTAATAAGTTTAATAATAAACTAGGTACAATATAATACATCTTTTCCAAACCCTACTCCTTTTAATAATGGACCAGCGATTCTTAACCTCGTACATTTAATCCATGGGTAATTGTTGATTCAAAAAATACAAGCATCGGTATCAAATTAAGTAAGAACAAAATAAGAATAACCCGATAAAGTTATGGTCAGAGCAATTTGAGAAAAGGTATTTTTTGGAAATTCCCTTGTCATCTATGTAAAATGGTAGGCATTCGGTCAAATTTTAGAAAGGTAATAAAGGCGCCGTAAAGGGTAACGGTTCCTAAAATGGTCGGTCATTTCTTACAAGGCACGAACGTTTGCGCTGAACTGGGACTTACCTAGCATGCATATTATAGACTGCCTTTACTACCTTCTTTCAGTGGAGCTTGTTAATGGGTCTGGTATATATACTAGTGGGATTATAGTATTTAAACTATTTTAGGTTCACATGCATTGCAGTACCATTTTCTTGTTGAAATCCAAAATTCAACCGTGAATTACAATATTGAACAGCATCTGATATATTTTGGATGTAAAGTTTGATTCCAATTTTATAGCTAAATTACAACCCTAAAACCAGTTAGAAATATGATGCACCCATCAAATAATTCAAATTTTCGGGGTATTCTGTTATGGGTATTTTTGAATGGCCTTGAGTTTTTTAGATTGATTCAACAAAATAAACAATATAATATTGTTGGTTATTCAGGCATGACCTATAATCAATTGTACGGTAATTTTACTTACGAATATGAGAGTAAAATCGAAGGAATTGCGATTTTCAATAACGATCACTCATTAACAAAATTTCTTACGAATTCGATGTTATCAACATCATTTCGAACGGAGTCTATAGGTGTTTCCATAATGAATGGGACTTTGTTAAATTTCTTGTAATTTACCAAATATCTTAACCCACTTACTCCAATTTTACCTAACCCAACGTGATAGTGTCTATCAAGGTTGGATCCCAAGTCTCCTTTTGAATCATTTAAATGAATTATTTTTATATTTTCTACACCAAGATGACTATCTATATTATCAAAAAGAGCTGAAACACCACTCTCATTTGATAAATCATAACCCGCAGCAAATAAATGGCAGGTGTCCATGCACAAGCCATAATCATTTTTCCCAAGGATATCAAATATGCTTTGGATTTCCTCGACCTGGCTTCCAATACTATTTTTTTGTCCGGCACTATTTTCCAATAGGATTTTGACTATGTTTCTTGGTAAACCCAAGTCGTTGTATGCATCCAATGATTTTGTGCACGCATTCACAAGTTGGTTTATCCCATTTTTTGGTCCCTGACCTAGATGACTTCCCAGATGTATAACTAGATAAGGTATGCCCAGTATATTACAGCGTGTTATTTCTTCTGTCAATACTGATATTGATTTCTCATACATTTCACTGGCCGGTGCCGAAAGGTTAGGCAAGTATGGCATATGGTCAGCTACGGATTCAGGACCAATTGGACTATTCCCTAATTTTTCTTTGAAGGTATCGCTTTCATCCGGAGTCAGTTCCTTAGACTTCCATTGTCTTGGACTTCTAGTAAATATCTGAAATGCTGAAGAACCAATCTTTACTGCGTTATCAACTGAATTTGAAATACCCCCGCTAATAGACACATGAACACCTAATTTTAGAACCAATGTGGATAATCTTGTGGATACGAAATTTATAAGTTAATCATTTAGAAATCCACACTAAATAATATGATTTGCATGCAATTGAACTGAATAATGTCCATTCACAATGACAGGAGAATGGATAATCTGAAAATCTACATTCTATGTTGCTTTAACCTGATGTTAGAGTCATTGTGACTCGGAGAAGATTATAATAATGCCAAGTTTTTATCATCAATAACTATCGATATGTCATGTCTTGTCACAACTGAATCACAGACATAATCCTAGGGGTAAGAACAAATGAGGAAGCGAAGGCCACAACGAGTTCATTAACCCTATTCATACTCTTATAATGTCCGATGAAATACGTTCATCTAAAAGTATGCTATTCCTAGCGAAATAAATTAATAGATATAACATTTATGAAGTATTCTTATTTAATCTACTAAAAGAATATAGAATTCATTTTAGCTCAATTAGTCTAGATAGATTTGAGATAATCAGAGTGTTCTGAAGACCGGTTACGCAAATTTAATATCATCTATATAACCCGAGTCAATATGATTTCTATTGATTTCTACACTTTTTAGTTTTGAGAAAACTTTTAGAAAAAATACAAGTTCCTCTGTACCGCAACACTTGGATCCTTTGAGACTACCTAAATTTATTAAATTATAAAATTGATAGTAACGAAATCATGACAAGAACAAATCAGATTCGTAACAAATCACTTTTCTTGACCTCATGTTGAGACTGAGTAATGATTAACTTGTTTGGTTATGATAGAATTGATTTGTTTCCCAGATGAACAAACCTGATCCTCATGTAAAGCGGTATCAACTTTTTCCGTGTCTAATACTTTATGAGAAGTAACAAAGCCAAGAAATTTGCCACAATTAATAAGCTATCCAAAAATGTACCTTATGATTCATGGCAACCTTTTATAAAGGATGTCAAGAAAGTTTGATTAATACATAGAAATATCATGTAATAAATACTCTAAACAGCACCGTATTAAAATAGTTATTTACACTTTATCGTTATAATAATTGGAGATATTTTTACTAAAGAATAATCAAAATAAAATAACATTATTTGTTTTCAAACTGCTTATATCGTATGTTTGAATCGTATGCTTAGACAAAGACATGAATGACAAAGATCTAAATATTGTTTGGGTATGTACTCAATGTAATCAAAATTTTCTATTTTATTCAGATGTTCAAGATCATAAGACCAGCACTGGCCATTCAAAGATTTATAAATTTGATTTGTTATCCGGTCGCATGATTGATAGGATAGAAATGAGTTAGTTTTAAAATATAA
>JAKDMR010000275.1 GCA_030452275.1 Candidatus Nitrosocosmicus sp.
TTATCCTGTACACTTGCTACTGTACCCATAGCTCTTGTAAAGTTTGCTGGAAATATAATCTATACGTCAAATATTCAAAACCTGAATGTTTATGCACAACAATCCATGTCGGACTTGAATTTAAATGATGATGACATTTCTGCGAATCAAAATATGACTAATCAAAACCAAAATTCAAATTCAATTAATGATGATAATCTAATCAAACTGTATAATAAAGTAGATCAATCAGTAGTTCAGGTAACATATAATTCCGAAACTCCTGGTAAATCACGATTAGGTTCTGGTTTTATCTATGACAAAGAGGGTCATATTATAACTAACTATCATGTCGTAGCTGGGGATAGACTGAATGAAGATTTTGATATAACATTTATCGATGGGTCAACCTATAAGGCTGAGGTAATTGGCGCAGATCCTTTCGCAGAAATAGCTGTTCTAAAAATCTTAGCACAGAACAATTCTCAATTGGATAAGAAACTAGTACCGTTACAAATAGGCAACTTTTCTGATGTCCAGGTTGGACAGAGGGTGGCCGCTGTAGGTAATCCATTTGGTTTATCGGCATCTATAACAGAAGGCATAGTAAGTGGACTTGGAAGATTGCTTCCTGCATTTTCTACATCTGACCTTGACCAATTTTCCATTGTACAAAATACCCCAACCTATTCGATTCCAAATATAATACAAACAGATGCTGCCATAAATCCTGGAAATTCTGGAGGACCACTTTTGAATATGAAAGGCCAAGTTATAGGAATTAATACAGCCATTTTCTCAAATACGGGTGCATATACAGGAGTAGGTTTTGCCATTCCATCTTACTTGATTCATCAGGTAGTACCCTCTCTTATCTCCACAGGAACATATGAACATCCCCATTTGGGAATTTCTGGAATAGATGTGAATCCAGATATAGCCAAAGCCATGAATCTTAAAAATTCCACAGGATTTTTAGTCATCCAAGTTAGTTCAGAAAGTCCTGCGCAACAAGCTGGAATCCGCGGAGGGTCGATATTAACAGAAATTAATGGAAGGCAGTTGGAGCTAGGTGGAGATATAATTATTGGAGTCGATGATAAGAATATTAGAAAAATAGATGATTTGCTATCCTATCTAGAAAGAGAGAAGAAAGTGGGAGACAATATTACGCTTTCAATAATACGAAATGGACAGAATCAGGAGATAGATTTAACTTTGACTGCTAGACCAAATTCATTTGCATTTGGAAGTGAGGTTATGCCTGAGTCACAACAAGGAACTAATAAACCATCCTTAGGAGTAACAGGTATTCAAGTCACTCCTGAAATAGCTTCACAAATGAATATACCTTCTGATATTATTGATGGTGGAAAAGGATTTCTGGTAATAGATGTAATTAGAAATGGTTCAGCATATGAAGCTGGTTTAAGGGGAGGCTATATCTCATCGTTTATTAATGGAAATCAAATTGAACTTGGAGGAGATATAATTCTTGATATTGATAACATCCCCATTCATACCGCCAATGATATTAGCAAGATTCTTTCAACAAAATCTATAGGTGATGTTTTGCAACTTTCTATTTATCGTGATACTAAAACAGTAGATATTCCCCTTACTTTGCAGAGAGGACCTCCTCAACAAGAAATAGCAGAAGGCGATAAGATGCCAACTCTACCACCACTACCTCTGCCACCACCGTCGAGTATTCCAAGAGACCCATTTCCCTTCCAACCATTTGATCCATTCAGTAACTTTGAAGACGAAATGTATGGACAATGTACACAAATAATCAGTAAGGAGGCTTGTGAAAGATTATTTGGAAGGTAGCTAGTCTATCTCGTAAAACAGAATGAACGGAAAGAATTTTACATTTATAATTTAACAACAAGATATCTTGTGTATTTAGCAGGGTTAGAAAAATATTAAAAAGTTAACACGAATTCTGCAGAATCAGGATAAATAGGTCATTGTAAATTTGAGTTATTATTGATTCTTGAAATCAAGGTAGTCGAGTACACATATATGTAAAAGTCTCCTTTAGTTACCAGTTATCACTATTCTTGCTGTCGTATTATTTGCTACCTTATCAACCTGTTTGATACTTTGCGTATCAATACTTGCCTACCCTTGGATCCTCTTAAACTTTCTCTGATGCAACTCGTCTTTTCTATTATTGTCTATGATACATACTACACAGTGTCCTTTTCCTATATCTATAAAGACAAAGTAATGAACATTGGTATTTCTATTATTAATATCATTAATGAATTCCTTATGATGTTGCTGATTTATTCTTGTTCTTGTTTCTATTTTTTTAACCTTCTTTTCTATTTTTAATGATACGTTTAGTATCCACTATAGCACTCGTGGAGATAAGGCTGCAAACATATAGCAGAGCTCGCTATTATGCGGCTCATTTATACAGCAGCTTATTTACATCAGCACGCATACCCCATTCAACATACAAGACCTTCTTCTTTTTATTCAAAAGAGGTCACGCGTAATAAGGGGTTTGAGTGATAATAGATAACAATAGGTTACATAAATAGACTTTTACATGTATACAAGAGATCCGATGATACATGCATTCTAATTCGAGTAGACCAGAAAATGTTAACTTGTAAGTCATTACAATCTCATTTCCGGACCTTCGGAATCTCTGGAGGTATATTGTTATTCTGTTTTAAATAAACCAATCAAGAATAATGACAATTTGAATTATTATTTCTGGTCGATTAGAATTTCTCTATGAAACTTTATCAAGAGACGTTAATCCCTTTAAAATCATGTACTATAGTCAGCCTTACTTTAGTTTTCTATTCGCATCTCCTTAGCGAGTTCGATATGGAATAATAGATTGATAAAAAATTGCAAGGGTAATAGTGTTTCTTGTAATAAGATTGTGTACCGGGTTAGGCGACAACAAAGAAGGATACCAGTTTCGTTGGATCTATTTATATTTTGAAAAATATAATAAAATATGCAAAGAAATAGATTTTCTCTGTATGGAATTACTATTGCTTCAATACTTTTAATGACCATAGCAGGAATCAACCAAGTATATGCAGCTCCTACTACGTTGGATGTATTTCAAGATGATGGCGAAGTCGCCAGTGCCCCAGGTGAATTCGGTGGGCCCAAAATAGGTACAGTAACCTATGAGGCCAATGACAACTGGGTAAACGTAACAGCAGACATTATCGTTATTCCTTCTGAAGGTAATACATTTGAAGGTTGGTTGGTAGATACAGGATCAGGATACAAGCTTAGTTTAGGTAATTTAGTAGATGGTCAATTACAGTTTGATCAGACAATGGTCTACCCATATACATATTCACAGTTTATAATTACTGAGGAACCCATAGACGATATTGACCCCAATGCTGCAGGTACGTTTGGAGGAGCGGTCTTGCAGGAGCCATTTGGACAATAAATCTCTATTCTTTTATTTGAAATTATAAAGTATATTTCTAATTGTGACCCTGTAAAGCCTAGTTTTTCATTTGTTTTCCAATCAACTAGTTCAATTTGGAACAAAATTGGATAGATCATGTTCAAATTAATAGAATTTTTGTTAAGAATGGTCAGTTGGGTTTAATGCGAGTTCAAATTTCAGTTCAAGTCAGTCAATCTCTTAACTTTACACGGCTTGTATAAACCCTATGCTCTTTATTCAATATCCAATAGTTATCAAACAATAATTAGGATATATTTGATGACTTATTTAAATTGATTAAAAGATTTGATATATAAATAAGATCTGCTGTGTTGCATGATTCGTCTAGATTAGAGATAGTTCATATTTCATGTCTCT
>JAKDMR010000276.1 GCA_030452275.1 Candidatus Nitrosocosmicus sp.
TGTAATTCGTGTTATCTTACTTTAATCTTGGCTGAAACATTGTCAATAAGAGCGGCAGAAATTAACCATGTGTTCTAGTCATAGTCTATGATGTAACTAACAGGAGTTCATTATTCTGTAATTTATCAGTCCTGACGCTATATCTGATATCATATCTTTTCAGGGCACTGTAAAGTTAAGCCCTAATGCTATTGTTATGGTGATATGCAAATACGTTTACCATCGTTTGATATGTTCTAGCTTGCAGTTTTGTTTTCTACATGGAAAATAGTCATCAAAACATTCGGTTCTATCCTTGATATACTGAATCTTTCTATCAGACTTTTTTCCAAAGATGAATGGATATGGTGATCTAGTTTTAGAAAATTACAGGCTTGAGGATACCATGTTCCACCACCATCTGTTGATACTTGATGTTTACTAGTCTTTAACCAAACCTGAAATGAACTTTTCAGCTACAAACATGTTTCTTTCTTTAGATACAGTTACTGCTAGAATTTGTCTGTTTTCAGGCTCTATGGCTATCCATAGCCAGATGTATTCGGATCCAACCTTTATCAATGTTTCATCAATAATGTATTCGTCAATCTTCTTTGTATTGGATAAAAGTCTTTGAGGCTGATACTTTTGTATCCAGTCTCTTATTGCAGTATGGCTTCTATTGATAAAACGAGATAGTGCTTTGGAAGTTTTTCTTAAAGACAAACCATCAAAATACAGGTGGAAAATGACTTTTTCTTGGATATAAAAAATGCTGTTCAAAATAAGGATTTATCTACTAAGATTCTTGTTACCGAAAAATGAGACCTCCAAAGACAGAAGGATATTAATGAATTGTTCAAAAATGATTTTTATCTTTTACAAGACAACAAAAGAAGATTCAATGCAGAAATTATCGATAACAAGCCGTTTGATTTTACCGTTAACTCAAAGGATATGAAAATTAGAGCGATCTCTGGTAATGATATTCAATCAGAAGTAGGTTTATTGGTAGTTGATAGGAGCAAATCAATAATCATAGAGTTTAAAAATAATACAACAGAAGATCCTTTAAATTCAATAGGACTTGCTTCTTATTCAGATAGTACATCTATATCAAATTCCTATGCATTTATTTTTGATGCACTTTGGAAACAATCAGAATTATACTATTTTTTAAAGAATGTATATGCAAGGCTTAAAACTCATGACAAAATGCAACGTGAATTCATAGATGTCGTTGCACATGAATTACGGACTCCTATTCAACCAATAATTGGTTTGACAGAACACGTCAAAGATAACTTGATAACTTACTTGATAAGGATCAGAAAGGGTTACTAGAGATTGTATTTGCAAGTGCACTCAAGTTACGGACATTGACCGAAAACATTCTAACTGTAACCAAGATTGAAGGAAAATTGTTTAATATTTTGAAGAGTAAATTAAGTATTACAGTAGTCATTTTAGATGTTATAAAGGCTTTTTGAATAATACTTGAAAATAGGAATAAATTAGTCGGTATTACTGAGAAAAAAATAAGGTTTGAATTTATTGGTTTTGAAAAAAAATGAAGGAAATTTTTATTTTTGCAAGTTTTGTACTGTCATTTGTTTTGGCAGCCTCGTTAGTAAGCAGCTCCTTAGACCAGATGGCCTTAGCCCAGGACCTGTCCAGTCTTAAAGATCAGGCGACAAAGTCACTCTCGGGAAATGATAATAGTCAAAGTACAGATAATACGCCAGCATCAACAATAGATAATTCTACATCATCTGACTCATCATTAACACCGAGAGCAACCGAAGCATTAAGTGCGTTCCTAAAATAGAATACTACAATCAAAATCTATAAAGTATTTTATTTACCTTTAACTATTATTTTGTTGCCGCTCAAATTTTGACAGCTTAATAGTTTTTTATGAATTGCCATAATCTATCTGATCTGTAGATGATACGGAGTCTATACAAAACACGGTCTGAATTGATGATTAAATCTGTACTAAAATTGGAAGGTAGGTATCTGGATAGACCTTAAAAACAAAAATAAAATTTTATACTATGGATTGTCAAGTAGTATACCTTAATGCAGAAGATTACTCCATTTTTATGGTTTAATAATAATGCCGAAGCCTCCAACTTCTACATTTCTCTCTTCAAAAATTCAAAAATTGAAAACATTAGTTATTATGGTGAAACAGGGGGAAAAGTATCTGGAAAACCAAAAGGATCTATTATGACGGTTTTATTTAAGCTAGATGGACAAAATTTCATTGCTATAAACGGTGGACCAAAATTCACTTTCACTCCCGCAGTATCCTTTTTTGTAAACTGTGAAACAAGTCAAGAATTATCTGAGCTGTGGAAGAGTCTTTCGGATGGAGGAACTGTTCTCATGGAGTTTGACAAATATCCGTTTAGTGAAAAATTCGGATGGCTCGAAGATAAATATGGCATTTCATGGCAGCTGAACCTGACATCACGTCCTCAGAAAATCGCTCTATTTTTAATGTTTTTTGGAAACCAATATGGAAAAGCAGAGGAAGCAATGAATTTTTACCTTTCATTATTTAAGCAATCAAGAGTCATCAACATAGAACATTATGGTGTAGGAGACAATGAACCTGAAGGAAAGGTTAAACGTATTATATTCTCACTGGATGGACATGAATTCATGGCATTTGATAGCAATATGGATCATCATTTTACATTCACTCCAGCGATATCGTTTGTCGTCAATTGTGAAACACAAGAAGAGATAAATTATCTTTGGGAAAAATTCTCCAGGAAAGGCACTCCGGAACAGTGCGGTTGGATTAAGGATAAATATGGGGTTTCATGGCAGATTGTTCCTGTTATTTTGGGTCAGATGTTAGAAGCTGATGTTAGAAGCTGATGATATCAAAAAATCAGAAAGGGTCATGAAGGCGATGTTGGAAACGAAAAAAATTAGCATTATAGATCTGCAACAGGCATATGAATCTCAATGATACATTTTGAAACTCTTTACAACTCTCGTAGAATGAATTTCGACAATAGATCAAAGTGAAACATAATCAAAATTAGACTGGTATTTGAAAGAGAAGTAACGATGAATAATATTAATTGGATATGAATGTACGAAGTCAAACCATACATCTTTTACATGTTAAACTCTCATAACTAATTAGTGTGGGATTAGAATCTACATGTTTCGGACGAAGGTTCAAACCAAAAAAAAGAGTTAGCATTCATAAAAAATAAGATTTTCAGATATCGAGTTTAAATCATTTAACATTTTTAATTTTAGTATCACATATTGATTCAGGGGAGGATATACGAAAAGAAAAAGGAAAACGATTTTAAGATTTATCAAAAAATAAGGAAAATTGGATCATTCATTTATACCAAATAAAGTCACCATTGACAATGACATGTTAACGAAGATAATTTCTGAATTACGTAGAGAGGGGCATTCAAATTAAGAATAGAGAGGTTAAGTTTTCAATATGATTTATATAGAATCGAACTTATGGTATCAGTCTTCTAATGATTTTAGTAATCGCTATTTGAGAATTATCAAAAGCTTGGGCCCTGTTGTTTCGTATGAATTCATTCCAATAAGAAAAGACTCGCTTCCTATTGATCTGATATTTATTAGACTTTGAAATTCGCTTGGGCCTGCTGCTGCTATTTATAATCTTGTGCTGTATTCTACCTCTATCCATTTGGATATACTCACTGGCAAACACAAATGAGGATCCTATTGGCATTTTCTTGAAATTAAGGTCTAAAGTCAATATTTATACGTACTGTTTATATCTATTTTGGGAAATGTAATTG
>JAKDMR010000277.1 GCA_030452275.1 Candidatus Nitrosocosmicus sp.
AGAAACAGGGAGCAAAATGATGAGAGGATAAGGAATTAGGATACAAAGCAGAAATCAGCATAAACACAACTATGAACTAATTTTTGTTCTTGAGGATAAAACTATTCTCCAGAACTCCCTCAATTTGAAATGGATTTATTTTTCATTTGTTTACCACTTGTTAATACATGCAAACCTTTAACACAAAAATTTAACACAATAGATCAAAGAAACAATAGAAAAAGTGACCCATTAAGAAATTTGTTAGGCGGTTCATTTGGTTAATTTTGATACTATCTGAAGAAAATCTCTTTTTATTAAACTTTTTTTTATATATCATTTATAACTTGATTCGTATATCAAATATTATATTACACAATCGAATGATTGTGAGTTTTATAATCGATTAATAGAATATCATAATTTCGCATTTTTCTGAGAAAATTGACCTATGTCACTTGCGACACAAACATTTAATTAATTTCCCTTAATATATCTATACATGGTTACACTTATAAACAAATCAAACGGTCAAAATAGCTGGCATGCATTAGAAAACAAATATCCCATGACTTTTTTTATTGTCTCATATGAAATATTTTTATGATGGTGTTACATTCATGCGACATCTTCATAAAAGATCTTAGTTATGGAATCATACACATCAGATAATAGATCACAATATCTCTGTACATCGTACTTGACTATCTGATGATCAGCTACTAAATCTAAGGGCATAGCTCTTTTCAAATGATTTTTGGAATAAAAGCCTGTAATAACATATTTGATTACTTCATCTGCTCTTAACGTCTTACCCTTGTTAGAAAGGATCTTAAGGACACAATTTTCTATCGTTTTTCTGTCGGCATAATCCCCACTATTTTTGGAAATTCTTTTGGTAAAGATAAGATCAGCAAAAGGGACATTCCCAGAAATGATTTGACTTCTGTAATTATTGCAAATAACTTCTAATCGTGATAATCTTTTGATTTCATCAACATTATCAAAAGCAGCCATAGTTTGTAATAGTTCCTCTTGGAATTTTACAAATAGTGGAGAAGTATCATGTCTTCTGGATTCTATTCCTCGCATCTTAACAGTTCCATCCTTATACACACCAAAATAGCGATTTAGTGCTGGAAGCACTGGGTTTGTTTTCGAACAGTCAAATACAATCCATTTGTATACTCCCTCAAAGGATAAAGAGAAACCCGTCTCTTTTTCAATATCTTTTTTTAGATTTTCATACCGCAAGAGTTCATCTTTATTTGATCCTTTAGTATAATTTTCTTTACTTCTAATCCAAATGGAATCGACTATGCCATGAATTACTTCAAATCCGTGTTTCTGAGCTATTTTGGATGTTTTGAGTAGAATATCTCGAGCATAAGCACATACTGCTATGTGAGCATCAATTCTTCCAAATTTTGAATTTGAAAATCCCAAATAGCCAAAACTGGTTACAAGTATCCATTTTAGTGCATCCTGTCTACTATCGTATTTGTTTTTTAAACCAACATTATTTCTCGAAATACATTCACTCTTTCTTTTCTTGTATTCTATCCTTCTTTCTAAAACCGTTCTCAAAGATAATGGAACTATACCTGTTCTTTTTCTACAAGAGTGATACAAATATTCAAGACCTGGAACTTTGTTATCATGTTCATTTCCACAGCATTTACAGTTTATTGTTTCAGATGATATGTTTTTCCTTAACATAACATTTGGGTATAAAGATACAAAGTCAAATTCGGCTACATTATCATACGCACCCAGTTTTGATTCAAAAACGGTTTCTCCCTTGTCTGCTTTTAATAAATCGTAAAATGTTTTAAAAATCTCTGAAGTTGTCGGTTTCCATGGTATTAACACATCCTTCTTTGAAGCATTGTAAAAATACAAACTACTAAGACATTTACCTATTGTAGATCTAGATGCAATTTGTGGAGACATCCTGCAAATTCTAGATATTTCCACAATACCATCTAGTCCGTTATTCTTGTAGATGAAGGAGGTGTTTGTGTCTAAATGTATCCTACCAAATAGAAAAAAGGGTTTGGGTTTAAAGTAAACCCTTCCATAAGAAATGAAAGAATGAGATGACGGCTGCTGAGAGTTATCTGTCAAATCCTTAGATCCTATTAAAAATCTGTTCTTATTTTTTAGAAAATCTTGATTGAGTTCTCTATTTAGGTTGATTAGTAACTGGGTTTCGATTTCGTTTTTTATAGCTCTATTAAATAGGTGAGGGAATAAGAATTGGTCACCTCCAGTGGTCAATATAATATCTGGATCTAGCTTGTTAACCTCATAAGAAAATTGCAAGATGGTTTCGATTTCGTTATCTTCTTTTATTATGAATTTTTCATTTAGAGTATTATCATTGTCAAATGTCTTTACTTTTATGGCAGATATTTCGTTTTGATTCTCATTTGAAATTGACTTTTTATCAGAAATTATATCAAAAGTTAAGAATCTAAAATTTGGAATCGAGTAATCAAATGATTCTATACTATCATTTTCGATATTAAGATCTAAACAACTGTTATGTATATCATTTACACTTTGTGATTTGCCTAATGAATACAGTCCAAATGGAAAAAATTCTTTTTCATAAAAAAAAGACTGCTCTGGAGATACATCTATGTTATATAGACGATATTGTCCAAATCGCGAAGAAAAACCTTCAATGTACTTTACTAAATTCAGTATTTGGGATGAATCTTTTACCGTTAGTTTTAGAACTTCCTTTTTCCGTTGGTCTGATGATGGAGGATATTCATACTTGTATTCATATGAATATTCTTTAATAAAATATGAAAATAAATTATTATCATTTAATAATGAATCTAATTTTGATTTTGAATCAGATGCTACATAGATAAATGGTGACCATGGAAATTCTAGCTTTTTTACTGCACTGTTATCCTTTGCCTTAATCCATATGATCATTCTGTCTTTAAGATGATAGATGTCAAAAAGCCATCCATTATCTATATTGGTATTAGTTGTAACTATAGACATTTCAAAGTGATTACAATTTAATGATAGGAATCGAGGAGCCTTCGATTAGATTTAATCATGTTTAATTGCTTTTGTTGATGTAGAAATAGTGCCATGAACAAGGAATTTATTCTGTTTAAACAGGATTTCGATCCTTTATTTTTGCGAAAATTGCTATTGTCATTTTTGTTATCATCATCATTACATGAATTTATGGACCGATGATAACTACTGTAGCAGTTTGTAATCATGTTGGTAAAAACAGATTCATCTTCGCTTAAACAATCGCTAAAGTCTTTCCAAACTTCCAAGATTTTTGCATATTGACAATCATTATGCCGAATTTCTTCATTTGTTAGAGGACTGCTATGGGAAGTCTTAACATTGTCTTGAAGTTTAATACATTGATCCTTTCTATTGCTATTTGACATATTAGATTTGTGAGCTATTTTGTCAATCTCTTTGAAACTATGAAAAAGGACGCTTAACAATATCGGTTCCATAATTACAGGTCTTGATACATTTGATAACGAATGACAATACAATTTGGGGACAGTGAATAGATCATTTAACGATTCCTTGTCCTGTTTATTTGATAGTCTTTCCTTGAATACTTTCCATCCTAGTCGTTCAATATCAATCAGCATTCTAAATGAAGGAATGGATCTGCCCATTAAAGCACACGCGGGTTTATTAAAGTTCAATTATTGGATGAAAAAGTAGAGACTCTATCCTTTGATGTTGATTTATGGTTATTATCTGCTTTGTATCCTAATTCCTTATCCTCTCATCATTTTGCTCCCTGTTTCT
>JAKDMR010000278.1 GCA_030452275.1 Candidatus Nitrosocosmicus sp.
TCGTGGAAATCCTTTATAATTAGCAGCTGAAACATTCAGAAATAAGAGCGAATCTTTTTATATAACAATCATAATAATGACGAAATTATCAGTTATTATGATTTAAGACATCATTTTTGCGAGACGTAGATGCGTAATGTTACTTATTTTTGGGGTAATCGTTTTAACTTTTAACATTCATGTCCAAAACGGTTCAGCTCAACTACTCAAGATATCAATTTAACTGGTACATGGAAAGCTGGTGGTGGTGGTACCTACTCCATAAGAAATTTAGGTAATATTGTCTGTCGGCTCGGTATCAGCAGTAATGACGATGGACGAACATTTTCCAACATTTTAAAGGGATTCATTCATGAAAACAATAAAACGATAACTGCTGACTGAACAGATACTCCTCGAAGAATCAACAAATTCTATGGGACTTGACTTTGTTTATTAATTCCAATACCATGTTGCATAAAGTAAATGAACCTAGTTTTGATATGAACGGTAGCCTTTACAGGCGCTGCCTCGATGTTTATTGATAACGTTACGACTATTTTGCTGATGATTCCAGTTACACTTTCCATAACACGAACTTTAGGAATACATCCAGTTCCATTTATTATGGCTCAAGTTTTGACTTGTAATATTGCAGGATCGGCAACCCTAATAGGCGATCCTCCAAACATCTTGATAGGCTCTGCAGCGAATATAGATTTTAATTCCTTTCTGATATATATGGAACCAACAGTAGCCGTAGTTTTTGGATTTTCTTTATTGTTATTAAAACTATTTTTCAAAAATGATCTAAAAAGCGACTAAAAATTAGTACAACAAAAGGATATTCAAGAATTGATGAGTCGGAATGAAAATGTAATGCTAATCCGCCATAAGGGATTACTTTTAAAATCATTAATTGTTTTAGTTGGTGTAGTTATACTATTTTCCTTACAAACTATAACACATTTAGAAGTATCAATCATCGCAATTGGAGGAGCAGCTGTATTATTAATAATAAGCAGGGTTTCTTTAGAAAAAATTTTACATGAAGTTGATTGGGCAACCTTGTTATTCTTTATAGGTTTATTTGTTATCGTCGGAGTTGCGGAACATGCTGGATTGATAACGATACTTGCAAATATGGCTATTGACATAACTGGCGGTGAACCTTGGCTAACTTTTTTTATTCTAATATGGTTATCAGGTATCGCAAGTGCATTTATAGACAACATCCCTTTTACAACGACAATGATACCATTAGTTCTGTCTTTAAATACAGATCCGACAATTGCTGCTACTTTTGGTAGTGACAGCGGATATCAGTTTAGCCCATTGTGGTGGGCTTTGGCATTAGGGGCTGACTTGGGTGGTAACGGAACTTTAATTGGATCTAGTGCTGGGGTGGTAGCTGCTGGATTAAGTCAAAAGTTTGGACATTACATATCTTTTACAAGGTGGATACGGATAGGTTTTCCATTTATGATTATAACTCTGGCGATAGGAACAATAGTACTTTATGGATTACTTTTATTTGTTTACTAATAAAGACTTCACCATCATGGTCCTCTCGCTCTGCATAAAAATAATTGGGTATTTCAGGAATTAAACCTGAATCCATGATAATGCTATATTGATGAAAATATTATTACCATCAAAACACCTCACTTATTAACAAAAACCTTTAATTATTGCAATAAAAAGTATATTTAGTGGGAATTGTATAATATATTCTATTACTTATTGTCATATTTGGCATGATTCTTTTCAACACTTATCCAGAAACTGAAAATTCATCACTACTAGTATTTGGGTTAATGGCATCCAATGATGCTTCTACACCATTGCCTGCTCAGACGAATTCTCCATTAGAATTCCTTGTACAGGATTTTGCGATTATCATGATAGTGGCTACAATAATGCTACTTATTACTTTTAAACTAAAACAATCTGCTGTTATAGGATATATTCTTGCAGGTATGCTTATTGGACCATATACACCTCCTTTCTCATTAATCCATAATATAGATACTCTAAGTGCCTTTGCAGAGCTAGGGATAATTATGCTGTTATTTGTAATTGGAATTGATTTTCCAATAAATAGGTTAAGACAGGTGGGGCGTATTTCTGCAATAGTAGCAGTAGCTGAATCCATGGGAACACTTTTGATTACATTCATTGTCGCCCAATTCCTCGGGTTTTCTTACTTTGATTCATTATTCATTGCACTTGCACTGTCCATCACAAGCACAGTAGTTACAATAAAGGTATTAGAAGAACTTGGCATGATAAAAGACAAATCTACAACGTTGTTGCTTGGAATATCAATAGTTGAAGACACACTTGCGATTGCGATATTAGGGATATTGCAGTCAGTAGCAACACAGGGAGGAGACATTTCCTTTGCTAATATTATAATTTCAGCTTTAATTGTAGGTGCATTCATCGGAGGTACATTAGTCATCGGTTCAAAACTAGTTCCAAAATTAGTGGACAGAATAAGCAAAGTAAACGATTACGCATTGATTTTGATATCAATTCTGGGTATAGCGTTCTTTTTATCATTTCTGGCTAAATCCGTTGGACTGTCTGTTGCAACGGGGGCGTTCTTTGCAGGAGTTCTCATCGCCGAAGCAAGGAGTGCTTCAGTTGCTCGAGTAATTACTACCCCATTAAGGGATATGTTTGCTGCATTATTCTTTATTTCCATCGGGGCGCTGATGGACATATCACTAGTTCCAGCCTTTATAATACCCGCCCTAATTCTAATTGCTGTTTCACTTTCTTCAAAACTTGCAATAGTAAGCGGCATTCTATCCATAGCCAAATATGGAAAAACTACTGCTCTCAGAACGGGTATAGGAATGTCTGCTGCTAGAGGAGAGTTGTCCTTAGTTGTGGCCAAGGTGGGGCAAGATACAGGTGCTGTTTCAAATTCCCTCTTTCCTGTACTGGGAGTAGTAACTATAATAACTACGTTTATAACCCCATACATGCTAAAATTTGGAAAAAGACTTAATTTTAAATCAGATTCTGGTAATAGTACAGCAAGGACAGCCAAATCGGACAAAGGCAAAGAACAAACATCTAACGAGGATGATGCCTCATAGCGGTTTTTTGACATTTGATAAATAAAATTTCTACGTATTGATACGTCATTTTCAAATGAGTGAATGCATAGCTTGTGCATGGATGGATCTATGAATTTCCCGGAAGTCAAGCAAACCAATTAATCCAAGACTAATTTGAACAGATTCAAAATGACAACTTTAATACCTTTTTTACACATCCTTTAAAAATATGGATGCTTAAAGATTAAATAGAATAACTCAAATGTATGAGAAGGAATTCGAATTGGATACTCTTGATACTGGCACGATGGAATTTATGAAATGGTTAATAGCAAAAGATACAAACTCTGGTGATACATTGATTGTAGTTAAAGATTATTTAGATAACAAATATGTCATTATGTTTGATAAGAGTATTTTTAAGGACGTGATCATAGATTATAGGGACGGCATGTCATTGTGCATGACTTGCAATACCGATGATTGTGGCCATGTCGGCTTTGCAATTTGTTTGAAGCAAAATTATGATAGGGATGACCAAGTTGTCTTTTAATGGTCAATTAATGTGTAATTGTTTCTCATTTTCAAACCACCAAATGATCTAGTTCTGAAACCTTAAATAAAAAAATTATTTGTTTGAAAATTATTTCGAATTTATTTACTCTTTACAGACTCCAGGTTTTCCAGGGACCTCACCTGCTGTTCCACCCTTACATCCTACTACGACAA
>JAKDMR010000279.1 GCA_030452275.1 Candidatus Nitrosocosmicus sp.
CCAGTCCGATATCAAATTACGCATTTGATTTGAGCAGGATTTTCTTGAAAATACTAAGATTTAGATAAAACTTTTGAATAATATTTCAAGTTCTCAAGGAATATTTCTAAAAAAACCACTAGGATATCGGTAATAAACGCAGGTTATATCCGGCTTACTACAAAAGCAATTCAAACTTTATAAAAAATTTCAGATAAGAGAAAATATGAATAAAGCTCTAGTGATATCCAAAATCTTGGTTGGAATTGACGGATCTGAGTGTTCACTGAGGGCCCTAGAATTCGCAAAGGACTTGGCACGTAAATATAATTCTCAAATTATTGCATTTACTGCATTTAATATTCCAGATATGTACAAGATATTAGAAAAGAAGGAGGAAGATTACAATACCATCTTCATTGAAAAGGAGATTCGAAAATCAAAGAGATTACTAGCTGATATATCTAAAAAGGCAAAAGAGGGAGGAATAAACTTGAAAACGAAATTCTACGATACTAAACTAACCCCAGATCTCGCAATAATCGAATGTGTGGCAAGCGAGGGAGTAAACCATATTGTAATCGGTTATCGAGGTAGATCATTTGAAAACCTCTTGATTGGTAACATAGCAACTTCTATTGTGAAGATATCAAAATGCTCTGTCACCATAATAAAGTAGGATAAATAGCAATTCTAAAGGATTGAGAATACCAAAAACTTTTTTTTTAAAATGAATAAAGGAACTTGGCGAATAATTCAAACTAATACAAATTAGTCAAAGGGTATGTTTACTGAATTGATATATTACCTGAAATTATTCAAATCATTTTCATCATCTGGCTAATCTAAATTCATGTTCAAAAAGTCTATACGATTTTGGTTTTTTTTATTGGACCACCTTCTAGATGATATTTAATTCCCATATTCTCATGCAACATTGAATTAATTGAAAATCGAAAAAACAATTTTAATAAGGTAAAATAGTCTAAGTCTAATGCTACAAATACAATATGGTAGTAACCTTATCAATCTAGGGTTGGTAATAGTTGACATGCAAAACGGATTCGTTAGTAAAGACGGATCCTACGATAAACTTGGCATGAATATCGAAAATTACCAGCAAGTTATTCCAAATATTAAGAAGTTGATTAGTTTTTGCAGAAATGAAAAAATACCGATCTTTTATACCGAAGCCATTAGGGAACCAAGTGGGATTGATTTACTACTTCACATTCATAATATTCTTCCGCGGGCAAGGGAAGAGAGGCTACAAAACAAAAAGATACCAATCTGTATGAGAGATACATGGGATGCGCACATTATTGACGAAATAAAACCGGCTCCAGAGGATCATGTCATCCTCAAGCGACGCGATTCGGCGTTTCAGGATACAGAATTAAGAGTCTGGCTGCAAAGTATACATGTAAATACTTTAATTTTCTGTGGTATAGACACTTCGATTTGTGTGGAGACATCTTTAAGAGATGCTTTTAATTTAGGATATGACGTCATCTTGGTATCTGATGCAACGGCATCTGGATCAAAAAAACATTACGAAACCACTATCGAAAGAGTAAGAGACTACTATGGAGTTGTTATCAACAGTGATGATCTGAAAAAAATGATTCAGACCCTTGAAGATCTCAATAAGGATGAAATGCAATCTAACGATGAGGAAAATGAAAGTATTAGCCAATTCCTTGAAAAGCATAATTTGATAAATGTTAGAAAAGAAAAGAAATAATCCTCATAATTACATTAGAATATAATGGTAAGCTCATCATAATATAAATAATCATTTTTATCGTATATTCAAGTCCACCTTAGTATCCCTTTAAAGAGACACCAACCCCTTTCAGTACGAGAAACCGTCTGTTCAAAAGAAGGTAATCAATGCCATGGCTTAGACCAATGCCGAATCGGATTTATAGGATTTCTTTAACCAGATTGGAGTTACGATAGTAGTAAATGCCACCATGATTATGATCGATGTGTAAATGTCTGAAGACAATACACCGCTAGTCACCCCAATTCCAGCAACTATCAGTCCAACTTCCCCTCTAGATATCATACCTACTCCAACTATCCGGGCTTTAGCTTTATTTTTAAGAAACATCATAGCTGGTATTCCACATCCAATAAACTTTGTAGAGACTGCTATAGATATCAATATCATCGCAAGTACGATAACTTCTGCATTTATCCCTCTAAGATCGACTTGAGCTCCAATAATGGCAAAAAAAGCGGAGCGAAGATAAATTGCAATTTTTCCGCGTAATCTCCCACCTGTTTAATCAATTTGGTACTTGCTATGGCCATCCCCACCGCAAAAGCCCCAATAATAGGTGATAATCCTATATAGGCGGCAATCCCCGCAGTTCCGAAAAAAATTGCAGTTGTTATTCCTTCAATGCTTCCTCTTGATTTCCACAGTTTCTCACTATGAACTATTCTGGGAATTATTAATACTGAACCAACCAGTACAGCGACAAATAATCCAAGGATTTTCAAAATAAGTAATGAAATTTCAACAAAATCAGGATTAATGTTACCAGACTGAACCATAGTTACCACTACTGAAAGTACAGCAATTGCCAGGACATCGTCTACTATGGCTGCCCCCAAGATAAGTCGCGCTTCTTCAGTCCGAATTTTGCCTAGTTCGCTTAAAACTTGAATAGATATTGCTATACTTGTGGCAGTCAAGGCAGTAGCAATTAGCAAAGTTTCGAAGGCATTCAATCCGTAAAGAGAAAAAACAATATAACCTATGAAAAATGGAATTATGACTCCCAATGCTCCTACCGTGAATGCCGCTTTTCCGCCTTTAAGAAACTCTTTAGGTGTAATTTCTAGCCCTGCGATAAATAGGATAACAACAGCAGATAATTCACCAATGTGTTTTACCGTCTCATCTAGCACCACAAGTGGCTCACCGTTAAATAACGGCAACCCACCCAGGGCAAAGGGGCCGACGATGATACCAGCCAGCAACTCCCATAATACTGCAGGTAATCATACTCGTTGAAATATTTCAGCAAATATTTTAGCACTAAACAATAGAATCGAAAGCGATATTATAATGTGCACAAATGTGGATTCCGTTGTCATTTGCTAAACCCTTTAATTGGAAATATCAAATCTCATACTAAAACAATCGCCACACACTCTTATTGATCAACTTGAGGTACTAAAATCATTTTCATCTAAAAAAGATTCTCGGGTGGTTCATCGCCTTCGTAATAATAACCTAATATATTACCTACGGTATTTTCTAAATGAGTATTGCTTCTTATCAATACCATTGTTTTTATGTCCTGTTCAAATATAACAAGAATTCGCATTAATTGGCACTCAATTACAATCCATCTTAAGTTTCCTGTCAATCTTGAAAATCGGGTTAAATCATAATCCGTTTCAACACTATTTTCAAACGGATAAGACCCAACCACCATCCTCTCGTACAACAGTACTACTTCTGAAGGGTCCAATTTTGAATTACTTGCAATGTACAAATCTTTTTCCTGCGACTGGGTGACCATGAGGACGGCCAAAATATCGTCATCAACTTCTACCAAGTGTTTTATCTTTTCATATAGTCGCACGTTCTTAAAATCCGGCAATAATAGTCTATCATGACAAATATTATTTATCATTTCATGTCTCAAAAATTCTGAATATTAAATCTCTGGTTTCTAAAGGTCGACCACAAATAGAGGGACCGAATAAAACAATACCAACAAAAAGATTTCAAATTATATGTTTCGACAAGATGTCAGAATAACATATTCAATAG
>JAKDMR010000280.1 GCA_030452275.1 Candidatus Nitrosocosmicus sp.
TACATACGCTAGACAGAAATAAAGCTCTTTTGACTAATTACGCAAGAGATCTATAGATAATCTAGTGCCGAGGGGAGGGATTTTGACGGCTTTCAACTCATTTACAGTATGCAGGCGTATCCACACATAACAATTCCTGAGTTCCATAAATGGGCGAATCTCCAAAATGGTTATCGACTCTAGTTGAGTCCAACCAAATACTAATAGCACTGTCATCCAATATGGTAATATTTGTTGGCACATTACTTACGGGTCCGTCTCTCATGGTCACTGTTGTCGTACCATTAACGTGTTTCGAATTACTCACCGTATTATTAATTAATGGAGTATTCAAGAATAGATCATAGATTTCATGAGAATGAGAAGAATTACCATCTGTTTTTACCATATAGAATGATGCATTAAATGTTGGAGCTTCGGAACTAAGATTTTCCATCCTATATACACCACCCAATATCCAAGTGGTGGTGTTATCCAAGGGATCATTCTGTAAGCTCGTTATACCTCCTTTTATCACATCAATTGAGGAACCGGTAGTATTTTGTGTTTGATTACTTGTGATGGTGTTAACAGTTGAATCATTACTCTTGTTAATGTTGTTGATAGTATCTGTAATCGATTGTTGGACTTGGCTATTTATGGTCGATTGAAGATCTTGTTGGCTCTGTTGAATTGATTGGCCCAGCGAGGATGTTGCATAAGTAAGTATATTTACACTTGAAATTGTTAAAAGGCTGGCAAGAATTGTCGTCATCATTGAGATAAACAAAATTGAAAAAAGTTTGCTGTATGTCATAGACCTATATTATCAATATTGTTAATAAGAATTTGCAATTTAGTGGATTTGTATCCAATGACCAGGGTGTAGGAGGAGCACTAGTTCAATTAATGAAATTAGAATTTCCTACCCAAAATGAAATATTGAACTTTAAGTACTCAAGCATTAACCTTTACTTTGAATTGTTACTCCAAGTAGATTTGAAACTAATCTACGGATTATTTAATGGTATTTGACTATCTCCTATGATACAAGTCCTTTTTCTCCTAACCCTTGATCTTAGCACAGCATATCCAGCATTGGATGAAAAGGCATATGGATTACCGAGGTTCGTAATACGGCAAAATAATGTAGTTTTCTGATATAATCATTTTATAAGTATTGGAATCAATATTTGGTACAAGTGTACTCGAAGTATTAAAAAACGTTGCAATAATGACGATATCAAAAGAAGGATAGAATGAAACTGTTCCTTAGTGTAATCAGAGCTGGCCCGTAGATATGTCTATTAATTTCCTAATAGTTATGTATGAACGGCAGAATTATTGTTCAGAACCAAAAAAGTAACAATAGAAACTAAAATTTTTTCAAATTTTTTTGAGGGGATCTGACCATATTTTTTCATCCTTAATTTCAAATTATCTATATAGTTCTTGTCATTTGTCTCATAGTTTGAGATCATAAAGACAGATTAATTTTTTACTCTGCTTAAGCTCTCCCGCGCTAAGTATCAATCTCTTTACTGCCCTGACATTTATATTCCAAATATCTCATACGGTCTTGAAAAAGAAGATCTTAGCAAGGATGATAACTAGGCAAGATTTTACAATCCAAATTATGACAACACCAACTCATCTTAAGAGACCAAGATCTAGTTTAAGTTAAATTTAACTAAAGTGAGTTGGATATCAAAGAAAATCTTAAAACATGATCAGAAGTATTTCCAGTGTTGGGTATGACTAAACCGGATGCATTAGAATTACTTTCAAAACAAGACCTTAAACTCGGGAGATTAATTAAATCTATTGGAAATTATTCAATTCAGATCCACGATAATCTCTTTGAATCCTTGATAAAATCCATAGTCTATCAGCAACTTGCGGGCAGTGCTGCAAATGCTATATACTCAAGATTTCTACGGTATTATGGCGATACTCTACCAACCCCTGAACAGATTATTTCTACTTCAAACAATGTCTTGAGATTTACTATAGGACTATCATTCAAGAAGATAGAATATATTAAGAATTTGGCGACGAAGATCACTTCCGGAGAATTAAATATTCATCATTTACCCGATCTTCAAGATGAAGAAGTCATAACTGAATTAGTTAAAGTAAAGGGTATTGGCAGATGGACTTCTGAGATGTTTCTTATTTTTTGCCTCAGACGAGAAGATGTATTTCCCTTGGATGATTTGGGAGTAAAAAAGGCAATCCAAAAATTATATAATTTATCTGAACTGCCTACTGAAGGGTACATGCTAGAAGTATCTTCTAGATGGAAACCTTATAGAAGTATCGCTACTTGGTATTTGTGGAAATCACTATCTAAATTTGATTCTATTAGTTAGTTCTTTGTACATTCTTTATCATATGGCAAAAGAATCTCCATTTGATTCTAAGTAGAGCATTATTCAAAGTGATCCCAATCGTCCTGTCTGAATTGTTTGGGTTGCGAATAATATTCTCTTTATTTGTGATCTAACAAAGCTTCCCTCTTTTAACGAATTTGAAGGATGGAGTGTTGAAATTTGATGAGACTATAAAAAAAGTACTCTTTTATCATGGCTCATACCGTGATATATACTTTTTTTCCATTATCACCATTTGATCAGTTCCTATGCTGTTTGGTAAATAGTATGGAAAGTTCGGTTGGCATCTGATTAATGCAATCAAGTACTTTGTTTCCTAATTCCTTATCCTTCGATAATTTCTAATCCTGTCAATCTATATCCTCCTAAACAGATTGTACAGTGATACTGTTATCATCATCTCCTTTACCATGTTATCAAACTTGGTGGCTGATACATACTCACCAAACATTCTTTTAATTGTAGAGAAATCCGTCTCAGTCATCCATCTATGACCGTATTTTCTTTTCTTCTTCCATTTCAGTAGATCCTCTTTTGTCTGTTGTAATACTTCCTTGTTTCTCAACCTGTTGTTTCTAATAGAAATAATAGAATTCTTTCTTACTTTTATTCCCGGTAAGATTCCTCTTTGTTCAAGATACCCGAGATTTCTGTTAGTATCGTGGGCTCTGTCAGCAAGGACCGATTTAATCTTCTTACCATTCCTATTCTTATTCCTAATCTTCTTATTCTTGTTTTTGGAGTCATCCAGAACGTGATTGACAAGCTTCTTTAAAATTCTACCGTCATGGACCTTTTCTTTGGTCTTTCCGTTCACTGCTGCATGGATCTTTAGATAGCCTTTCCTGTTTTGTGTATCCCATTTCTTATCCATCCACTGACCCCTGTTAGTTACCTTGATACCTGTGCTGTCTACAGCAATTATAATATACTTATTATCATCATCAACAACAGTCTTGTCTCCTTTAATTTCGATATTCAGTTTGTTAATCCTTTTACATATGTGACCATAACTATGTGGATTAGCGTGTAGTCCCTTCCCAGTGACCTTGATAATACCTTCTGTTTGTCTGTATGGTAGGTGAAAAAAGTAACGAATGTAACCAATGGCTAGGATGAAAGAATTAGGAAATACAAATGGCTTGCCCTTCTTACATTCATTCATCTTTTCCAGCTCAGAACCCCATGTATCAAGAATGTCATATGAAAATAAGATTTCACCACGTTGAACTGATGATCGGTTATAAGAAGACCAGTCAATCATGGAAAGGGATAGTCAAATCTAAGCTAAATAGATCGAGTTAGGCGACAAAGCACAATCAAGTATAAATACAGTATAAGTACAGGGATCTTTAAAAAGATTGTATTATTCATTTCTTATGTTGCAATGGTAA
>JAKDMR010000019.1 GCA_030452275.1 Candidatus Nitrosocosmicus sp.
TACATACGCTAGACAGAAATAAAGCTCTTTTGACTAATTACGCAAGAGATCTACTGTTAGTTTACAATAAGAAAGTACCTAGGTGTTTACATAGCTGTTAATCACTAATGCAAATACAATGTGTTACTTGTACAAATTCATTCGGGGTATGAAATGGAACAATTATTAAGAAAATAGACATGCAGCATTATTACTGATGCAAATTAGCGCAATCACACCACAGTAAGAGAGTATCAATTTGTTCACATAACTGTTAGTGAACAGTACTGTGTACTTTAGTCTAATACGTCAATTACATTCCAAAACGTCATTTCAACTTACTATTAGCGACCTTGCTTTTTTGAAGATATCAATCCACATTCCCCAAGTTAGGTTCCCAGTACTGGTATTTCGTCTGCTTGGATGATATGAAATCAGCAATGACTTTTGATCATCTAATCTATAACAGGCACCATGAACAAACGCTAGCTTTTCTAACTGAAATAGTTTGCAATATGCATCAAAAGCAACCTTTCCAAGTGTTAAAATAACTGTTGTGGTCTGTTTCAGTGCCAGTAATTCTGCCAAGAGATGATGTGAACAGTTTGATAATTCATTTGAATCTGGTTTGTTATGCGGAGGCGCACATTTTACTGCTGCTGTCATATATGCACCAATCAGTTCAAGACCATCACTCTTGTTCAGGCTATATGGTTTATTAGCAAATCCAGTTTCAAACATGGCCTTCACAAGCCAGTCTCCAGAACTATCTCCAGTAAATATCCTTCCAGTTCTATTTCCACCATGAGCAGCAGGTGCTAATCCAATTACAAATAACCGTGCATTTGAGTCTCCAAAACCTGGAAGAGGCATAGCATAGTATTCTTCAGAAGTGAATCTTTTTACTTTGGTCTTTCCTATTTGTTCAATATATGACATCAAACGCGGACATAGCCTACAACAAATAACTTTGTCTTTTATTTCTATTAACTCAAGATTATTATTGCTATTTTCATTTATCATCTAATCTGGATCTTTATTAGTTCTCAAGTTCTATTAATTAAATTAATTCAAAGGGGCAGGAAGACTACGCAAGTAAAAATAGTAGATACAGAATGCTAAAAGATTATGATACACATTTGTGTTTCATTGATTTCAACTAATTTCCTATTATTGTCAATTTTGGACGATTGCTTTAGATAGGTGCCAAGGAATACGAATGACTCCATACTAACCAATATATTTTATTTACAAGAAGAAAACATTTTATCTTCTTGTTAGTGGTTATGTTTATTGTCGATGATAAAAGCTAAGAGAATCTATGACGATCCCAGTGGAACTGAAAGTAAAAATGAATATGGTAGTTTTAGAATTTTAGTAGACAGGTTATGGCCTCGTGGTTTGAGTAAAGATAAGGTAAAGATAGATCTATGGGAAAAGGATGTCGCACCAAGTACCCCTTTAAGAAAATGGTTTGCACATGATGAGAAAAAATGGAACGAATTTAAGCATCGATACTTTAAAGAACTAGAAAATAATGATGATTCAGTTCAAACAATTCTTGACAAAATCAAGAAGAATAAAGGAGCAGTAACGCTACTTTATGGCGCCAAGGACGAGAAATTAAATAATGCGATAGCCCTAAAGGAGTACCTTGAGAAGAAAATTAAAGAATAATACATGAAAGCATGATCATATTTTTAATCAAATTCTCGGTTGCACGGCATAGGGCGCGAGTATGTGTGTCTGTATTGTCTTGTGTTTGTTGTGCGTATATACGTTCATAAATAGCTGTTAGTATTAATAGCCAATGAATTGTTCTGTCCTTATTCTCTCTTTTGGTATGCCTAAATCTTCTTGCAGTAGTTTCTCCATTGCTTTTAGCATACCTGGTGGACCACAAATATAAAAAATAGAACTGTCTAATTCATCATTTGTCAAATACTTGGTTATCATTTTTTTATTTATATGACCCTGTTCTCCATTCCAATCGGCTTGAGTGTCAGACAAAGTGTAAACTATTTGTACATTCTCATTTAACTTTGCCCACTTGTCGAATTCGTCTTTGAATAATATGTTCTCTTTATTTCTATTGGCATCAAACATAGTTATCTTCAACGGTATCTTGGTATCTATAGCGTATTTTATCATGCTTCTAAATGGAGTCACACCTATACCACCAGACAACAGCACTGCAGGTTTCAAATGATCTTCATGCAAAGTAAATCTCCCAAGTGGTGCTGTGATATTCACGGATGAACCGACATCCAAGCTTGCAAGTTTCTTTTTAAATGGTGTATCTCTTACTCTTGTACTTATCATGATGAAACCTTCTTCTGTAGGAGAAGAAGATAGGGTAAATGATCTCACGGGTCCTTCTGGATCCTCTTTTGTCCCTAAATCGACTATAGCATATTGTCCAGCCTTGTAGTCTAAAAGATGATCCTGTTGTTGTTGTTGCAGGTATTCACTGCGAGCGAATTTGAAAGAAATGATATCTGAACCTGCATGTGATATTTTATCCATTAGTTCTAGTTTAAGCTTGGAAGGTTTTGTAGTTATAAAATCAATTCACCTTTGATTGATGATTTTTCTTTGGTATCATAACACATCTGTTATTGACTATGTCCATATTATTACCTAATTTACGGGGTATCAATGTAAATATCTCCGTTATTCTCATCAACAGTTACTTTGTAAGAATTCAGATCTGTGACCCAATCTGTTTTAGGTGAGGCTTTAGCACTCCTAATGTCAAATATACCTTGGTGCCACGGACAAATCAGATTGTAGCCTTCCAACGTTCCCTCGTCTAATGGTCCTCCTTCATGCGAACATACAGTATCCATGGCAAAGATGTTTTCGTTTATCATTGTCAATACAATCGAGTATTCATTCACATCTATCTTTTTGAGCTTTCCTTCTTGCAGCTCGTCTTTATTTAGAGGAATCTTTAATCGAGTCATTTTATTTAATAAACAGTATCAACTTAAAAGGAATTGGTAGGCTTGTGCAGTTAATGGATAGCTCATAGGTCAAAGAATAGTAATAATCATCTTTGGAAGAGATTAGTCGCTCTGCATAATGATTGTTGTTAGGTTTAAGGAGGTAGACCACGCACACATACTTTATACCTTTTGACAGTATTTCTAGGGAGAGATGAATGCCAGCATGTAAACGAATACCGCTTGACTTCATTAACCGCATTGTAGATGAAGTGGGGTAAGAAATAGTTCTCTGTTGTCTTATTCGTTATCCTTCAATTTGGTATACTTCCCGTTATTCAATATTCTTCCAAGCATTATCTTTAGCGTTATTTCCTTTGCCATGTTCTGAAATCCAGTGGATCGTGTATTTTCTCCAAAAAGTCCCTTGATAGAAGAGAATGCTGCATTGTCGCCTAACTCAACCTATTTAGCTTAGATTTGACTATTTTTCACCATGATTGACTGGCCTTCCTATAATCAAAAGCTTGTGAAACGCGGAGAGATACTTTTCTCATATGATTTTCTAGACACCTGGGATTTCGAACTAGAAATAATGAACAAAAATAAGAAAGGCACGCCATTTGTATTTCCAGATTCATTCATTCTAGCGACAAGTTACATACGTTGTGCGTTTCAACTGCCATACAGACAGACCCAAGGAATAATCAATGCTATTGTTGGTAGGAGTTTACCTTCAACATCACCTCCTAGTTATGGCCATATTTGCAAAAGAATCAACAAGTTAAATGTCGATATCATTGGAGAAGAAGGATGCAAGACTGCAGATGATGATGATGATTACGTCATGATCTCAATAGACAGTAGCGGAGCCAAGATTACCAACAGAGGACAATGGATGGATAAAAAGTGGAAGGTACAAAACAGAAAAGGCTACTTGAAAATCCACATAGCCGTGAATATAAAAACAAAAGAAATCCTTGCACTAGAGGTAACAGATGAGAAGGTACACGATAGTAAGATGCTAAAGACACTAGTAGATCAAGTTTCAAATATCTTGACAGAAAATAGCAACAACAACAACAACAAGACTATCAGGATAGAGTCTGTTTCAGCTGATGGAGCTTATGACACTAATGCCAACTTCGAATATCTACAAGAGAAAAAGATTACACCGGGAATAAAGGTAAGGAAAAACTCTATAGTTTCACCAAAAAACAACTGGTTAAGGAACAAAGAAGTAATACAACAAACAAAAAATTTGCTGAAATGGAAGAAGAAAAGGAAATACGGTCATAGGTGGATGACTGAAACTGTTTTCTCAACACTAAAGAGAACATTTGGAGAGTATGTATCTGCTACCAAGTTTAATAACATGGTAAAGGAGATGATGATTAAAGTGTCATTGTATAACCTGTTTAGGAGAATATAAAGAAACAGGAAGCAAAATGATGAGAGGACAAGGAATTAGGATACAAAGCAGAGAGAATGCTGTTTCTGAGCCACCTACCTAGTTTATATTTTCTTTTCTTCTCCTCCTTCTCCTTAATTTTCCATCTAGGCAGGTCATCATCATTTTTTTTGTCTGCAAAGAATTGTTGACTTGGGGAGCAAAGCATCGAGCTATGTGGTATGCAGATACAAAGTGAACATTCACATTCCCAATTCGTTAAATAGCACCTTTCTGAATTGTATAAATGTGGACGAATTTCAGGTTTATCGTTCCTGTGATGTTTTGATTATTGGTGGTGGTTCGGCCGGTCTTAGAGCGGCTATTGAAGCCCATGATGCAGGTGCTCAAGTTTTGATAATAAGCAAAAGCAAGAGAGGTGATCCACATACAGTACTTGCAAGAGGAGGTATTAATGCAGCTCTTGGAACCATGGACCCTGAAGATAATTGGATGGTTCACGCTGCTGATACATTAAAAGAAGGAGAGTTTCTTGCAGACTATGAAAAAGTTGAGATTTTGTGTAAGAATGCACCCGATACTGTGAATGAATTAGTGGAGTGGGGTGCTCGATTCCATAGAGAGGAAGATGGTAGATTGACTCAGCGCTTTTTTGGTGCTCATACATACAGGAGGACTGTATTTTATGAAGATTGGACTGGTCAGGAAATGATCCGCGTTTTGATGAACCAGGTTCAAAAGCGGAAAATAGAGATTATAGACAATGTTTACATCACAAAATTGTTAAAATCAAGCGACTTTAGCAAAGAAGGACCGAAAGGTGGCTCAGGAGCAGATACAGAACCCGAGATGATCGGTGGAGCACTTGGTATAAACATTGAAAAAAAAGAGATCGTGGTATTCAAATGTAATTCTCTGATACTTGGTGCTGGTGGATATACTAGGGTTTATTCAGTTAGTAGTTCTAGGATTTTTGAAAATTATGGAGAAGGCATGGCTCTTGCCTACGAGGTAGGTGCTGACTTGGTAGATATGGAGATGGTTCAATTCCATCCCACTGGAATGGTTTGGCCAGAAAAAGCATTAGGCATTCTGGCAACTGAAGCTATAAGAGGTGAAGGCGGAATATTATTGAATTCAAAAGGTGAAAGGTTTATGAAAAAATATGATCCTGAGAGAATGGAGTTAGGGCCACGCGATGTAGTAGCAAGAGCAAACTACAACGAAATAGTCGATGGGAGAGGCAAAGAGCACGGTGGAGTTTGGTTAGATGTAACTCACCTGTCAAAGGAAAAAATCTTAGACAGACTGCCAACTATGTACAAACAGTTTAAGGAGATTGATGGAATTGATATATCCAAAGAGAAAATGGAGGTAGGGCCAACTGCACATTATTCGATGGGTGGTGTAGTAGTAGACACAAAGTGCAGAACTAAAATAAAAGGTCTATTTGCTGTAGGTGAGGTAATGAGTCAAATACATGGTGCAAACCGTTTGGGTGGAAATAGTCTTCTCGATACAATGGTTTTCGGAAAGATTGTCGGTGGAGAAGCAGCGAAATTCTTCAACGAATCAAGAGACAAAACAGATGGGAAAACAGAAAAACTATCATCATCGTCATCAACAATCCAGCTAGATACGAACGGTCAAAAAATATTTAAAGACAAAATCTTTGTAGTCAATAATCCAGTAAAGTTTCGAGATGAACTGCAAGATTTGATGAAACTAAATGCAGGAATAATAAGAGACGAGACAAAGTTGAAAGCAGGATTGAAAAGCGTTTTGCAACTAAACGAGGAGTTTTATTCTAAAGATAACATTACGAAAGAATTCAAACCAAGTGATATTGACGATGACATGGATGCTGAAAATATTGTTTTAACTTATCAGGTAAAGTCATCACTAGTTGTTTGTGAGGCAATAATTAAAAGTGCATTAATGCGACAAGAGAGTAGAGGGGCTCATTACCGATCAGATTTTCCAAAGATAGACGAAGAAAAATGGGCCTGTAATATTTATTGTAGCAGCAGCAGTGAGTTCGGTGAAGAAATGGTATTGTTTAAACACAATGTGAAAGAGATAAAAGGAGAATTGGCTGATTTCCTAAGCACACATGTCAAAGCAGAACACCATCGTGAATTCGAATAGTTAGTTAGGTGTTTCAATGAGGGAATCTCGAAATTTCAGTAAGAAAATAATAAATTAGACGAGTGAGGATGCTTAGATAGACACAGGTTTTTGCCAAAGGGTTACTCCTATTCATACCGTAGTCTATCCCAGAATTCGCTAGGATTACAGATCTTTATCACATTTTTTTTCAAACAATGACCGGATTTAGGAGGAGAAAAAAATTTCGCTATCGGTCGTCATATCCTCTGTTTTGCTAATACTCCTGAATTCAACTTGGTAACAGGGGTAGATGAAGATACGTTTACTAAAAAGACAAAAATCATCTTTATCCAGATCTAAATCAAAATTCAAATCAGGATGATCTTAAAAAAATTCAACAAAATGTCGGGTTGTAGGTATAACCTTGCTACAAGGAATTCAGGTTCAAAAACTTTTGACCGCTATAAGAAAAAGTCAGAAAAAAACTATCTTGGACTAGCTAGTGTAATTTTCCTGTCGTCTGATGACATAATCAATAGAAAAACAATTCTGAATTAGAGTTCATGTCTGTTTATTTGTTGTATACATGTAAAAGTCTATTTATGTAACTTATTGTTATCTATTATCACTCAAACCCTTTATCATGCGTGACCTCTTTTGAATAAAAGGAAGAAGGTCTTGTTTGTTGAATGGGGTATACGTGCTGATGTAAATAAGCTGCTGTATAAGTGAGCCGCATAAGAGCAAGCTCTGATAGATGTTTGCAGCCTTATCTCCACGAATGTTATAGTGGATACTAAACGTATCATTAAAAAGAGAAAAGAAAATGAAAAATAAGAACAAGAATAAACCAGCAACATCATAAGGAATTAATAATAGAGATTCCAATGCTCGTTACTACGTCTCCATAGATATAGGAAAAGGACACTGTGTAACATGTGTAACAGACAAGAATAGAAAAGACGAGTTATATCGGAGAAAGCTTAAGAGGATCCAAAGGTAGACTAGTATTGATACTCAAAGTATCAAACAGGTAGATGATGAGGCAGTAAATAATATAACAGCACAACAACGGCGATAACTGGTTATTCAAGGAGACTTTTACATAGATGTTTGATATCTATAGTACGACCAGTAGTGGTCCAAGCTGCACAATTGCAATTAATCACACCATGATAACAGTTATAAAAAAAAGTGTATCTACACAACCAAGTAGGTAAAAAGGTAGGTTGAATACAAAGAAAGATGAGGCTATCAATCTCCATAAAATGCTAAAAGGAAAGATTGAAATTCATAATAAAGTATCTATAGAAAATATCTTTGACGAAGAGAATGGAACCCTTGGTTTAATTTATACTCCAGGTGTAGCATATGTTGCTACAGCAATCAAAGATAATAAAGAACTGGCTTATGACTACACATCAAAGTGGAATAATGTAGCTATAATATGTGACGGAACCCGTGTTCTTGGACTCGGAAATATTGGACCAGAAGGAGCGCTCCCAGTTATGGAGGGAAAATCAGTCTTGTTTAAGATCTTAGGTGGCATAAATGCATTTCCGCTGTGCATTGCGACAAAAGAAAAGGAGGAAATAATTAGATTCGTTAAGGAAATCGAACCTGTATTTGGGGCAATAAATATTGAAGATATCGAATCACCAAAGGTATTTGACATCATAAAAAGACTTCAAAATGAAATCTCTATTCCAGTCTTTCACGATGATCAGCATGGTACAGCCGTAATCACTTTGGCGGCATTGATAAATTCTCTAACATTATTAAATAAAAAAATAGACAGTATAAAGGTGGCTATCTCAGGTGCAGGCTCTGCTGGTTATGGTATTTTTAAGATTCTAAAAAAGGCCGGATGTAAAGATATCATTGTAATTGACAGCAAAGGTGCAATATATGAGGGACGAGAAGACATAGCAGGTCAAGACAATGGTGATGCAGTTGGAGGAGTAGGAAGAGGAGCAAAAAGTGGAGGAGGCGATGATATTAGCACCAAAAGTAGTAACAGTAGTAATAATACCACATCCAAATATGAAATATCAAGAAATAGTAATCCAAGAAACTTAAGAGGAAATTTGGCAGATGTAATAAAAGGAGCAGATGTTTTCATAGGAGTATCTGGAAGAGCTGGCCTTTTAACTGCTGAAATGGTAAATTCAATGAATCAGGATGCTATAATATTTGCATTAAGTAATCCCGATCCTGAAATTCTTCCCCCAGATGCACTGAATGCTGGTGCCAGAATTGCGGCGACCGGTAGATCTGATTTTCCCAATCAAATTAACAATGCGGTGGTATTTCCATCAGTTCTCAGGGCATTACTTGATACCAGAGCAAAAGGTTTGGATGAAGATATGCTGGTAGCTGCTTCATATGCTATTGCCTCTTTAGTTGAGCGACCTCATTTGAAGGAAGATTATATAATTCCCAAGATAAATGATCCCAGAATCCTTTCTACAGTAGTAAAAACATTGAAAGAAGCAATAAAATCAAGTCAAAACAGTAAAATAGGTAAAAAAAGAATAAGATGTGGTCGTGGGTAGGCCTTTGATAATATGGTAAAATCTAAGGAGTTAGAACCAAATCTACAAACGTCAGCTTTGTCAGCATATGTTCTTTGCTCCTATTGTTTGATCCAATTCTAATTCTAAAAGATATGGATGCAACAACAGACACAGTAGTATATGGCTTGACAACTAGCTTACCAGTTAAGTGTTGAATAATTCGACTATATTTCCAACTAAGAAAAAAATGCTATTTCAAATTTTTTACCAGTCAGATGCTGACTCCTAGGGTTTTGGAGTGGAGTCTACTTTTTTGAAACGCTTTTCTATTTTTTGATTGGTAATCCTAACCAATATTTTCATGTTTGTTTGCTGCTCTGCTACTACTTTTACTCCTTCCTCCCCTGTCGCCCTCTGATTACCTTCATGACTAGTAGTATCATGAATCTCTGCTGCAATCAGCATATACCACGCGTTTCTCAATCTCAAGTCCTAATACATCATCACCATTGTAGTCATTCGATATATCACATCTAGCCTTCTTACCTTTACATCCTGTTTCCAATATTTTCAAAAGCATAATTGGTTGGCGATTGTTTTAGATTTCATCCAATTACTTGAGATCTACGTATCACTAAGAGGATTTTCTAGGAGGATAAATAGATAGCTCATGATATTCCCTTGAATTAAGGAGATAAAGTAAGAGATGGAATGGAGAGAGAGATCTTTATCAACATCTTTGAGTTATCTTAATCACAAGGAAGTGAATCAGCAATCTTGACAAAAAGAGTCGCAGATATAATAGTAGACTCGCTAATAGAATCAGGAGTCAGGAGAATATATGGAGTTTCTGGAGATTCCTTAAATGGGATTACAGATGCTGTAAGAGAACGGGGCAAAGAAAAAATCTCCTGGGTTCATGTTCGCCATGAGGAAACAGCTGCTTTTGCAGCTGGAGCCGAAGCTCATCTTACCGGAGAGCTGGCAGTATGTGCTGGCAGCTGCGGGCCAGGGAATACACATTTGATAAATGGGCTTTACGATTGTTACAGAAGCAGAGTTCCTGTCCTAGCAATTGCTGCACATGTACCAAGCAGAGAAATTGGTAGCTCATATTTTCAAGAAACACACCCAGAACTTTTGTTCAAAGAGTGTAGTCACTTTTGTGAACTTGTCTCCAATGCAGACCAGATTCCACGTATACTTGATATTGCAATGCAGACCGCCATTTCACTTTCTGGAGTTTCTATCATTGTACTTCCAGGCGACGTAGCATTGCAGGAGGCTATATCTACAAGACCTATCACACGCATCCAACGTTCAGAGGTAGTAGTTTGTCCTGGTCCCAAAGAAATTAAAGAGCTTGCAAGAGTTCTCAACATGGCCAAAAAGGTGACTATCCTAGGAGGAGCAGGTTGTGCTCGTGCACATTCGGAGCTAATCAAGGTCGCCAGCCTTCTTCAGGCTCCAATAGTTCATGCTATGAGGGGAAAGGAGTTTATAGAATACGAAAACCCATACGATGTTGGAATGACTGGCCTACTCGGTTTCTCATCAGGATACTATGCCATTATGAATTCAGACCTGTTACTCATGCTCGGCACTGATTTTCCATATCAGCAATTCTATCCTCCTAATTCGTATATCGTCCAGGTTGACATTCGAGGAGAGCAGATAGGTAGGCGTACAAAAGTGGATTTGGGATTAGTAGGAGATGTCCGTGAAACGCTGATAGCATTGATACCGTCGCTAAAGCAAAAAGAACCAGACAATGGTAATCGCCATTTAAAGAAATCACTTGATCACTATAAGAAAGCTCGGAAGGATTTAGATGCACTTGCAGTAGGAAAGATTGGACAAAAGCCAATACATCCTCAGTACGTAGCAAAACTAATTGATGAGCTGGCATCACCTGAAGCTATATTTACATGTGATGTTGGCACCCCCACCATCTGGGCCGCACGTTATCTACATATGAATGGTAAGCGAAGATTAATAGGATCATTTTCACATGGCTCGATGGCAAATGCTCTGCCACAGGCGATTGGAGCGCAAAATACCTTTCCAGATCGTGAGGTAATTTGTCTCTCTGGAGACGGAGGATTCACTATGCTGATGGGGGACCTTCTAACACTAAAGCAACTAAATATGCCTATCAAAGTCATAGTTTTTAACAATAGTTCTCTGAGTTTTGTAGAACTTGAAATGAAGGCCGCAGGATTTCTCTCCCATGGGACTGGATTGGTTGAAACTGATTTCTCAAAACTGGCCCAAGCGGTTGGGATCTTGGGGCTACGAGCTGATAGACCAGAGCAAGTAAAGCCATTGTTAAGCCAAGCTCTAGATCACGAAGGTCCGGCCTTAGTTGATGTAGTTGTAAACAGGCAAGAGTTGGCTATGCCACCAACGATTACTCTAGAACAGATCAAGGGATTCACACTCTATATGATAAAGGCGGTATTGAATGGCAAGGGAGATGAAGTTGTCGACCTGGCAAAGACAAACCTATTTACGTAACTTTTACTCTCTCCTCTCCTCTCTAATATTTTATATCTACGAATATATCCTAGTAATAAACAACTTCTGCTGCTTTGCCACCTAATTTTGAAAATCGTCTTTAGATGATTCTATCGGTTACACTAGACTTTAGAATTCTTTGGTAACTATATAGCCTACCCTGGCTAAGAACGTAAGCGAAAGCAATCCAAAATAATCGAATCAGAAAAACAAAGCACTAAACCCAACAAAGTTCTCTGGAGTTGACACAATAATAATGATAACCTATATTAATAGTTGTAGTAGTAGTAGACCAGTTTGTCACTCCACATGATGGTTATGAAATAGTTGATCATAGAATCTGACTGATTTTATGTTTACAAATTCAAGCATACCGTACCTTGATAACTCTCTTCCAAAACCACTTCTTTTTAATCCCCCAAATGGAACTCTAGGATCGGAAGCCACAACATTATTAACAGATACCATACCTGACTCTATAATATTTGAAAGTTTTTCTGCCTTGTCTAGATCTTGGGTCCATACACTTGCTCCTAGACCATAATCTGAATCATTTGCAGTTCTGATGGCTTCTGCATCGTCACTAACTACAATAATGGGTGCAACTGGGCCAAAAACCTCTTCCTGAAATATAGACATTTTTGGTTTTATGTTGACTAGAACTGTTGGTCTGTAAAAATAACCTTTCTTTCCTACTTGTTCTCCTACTCCTTCCCCTCCTCCAGTAAGAACCTCAGCACCTTCCTTAATCGAGGTTTTAACCTGCGAATCAATTTTTTCTAGGCCACTAGCATTAACAAGGGGTCCTATATCGATATCATCGGATAGCGGATCACCTACATTAAGTGCTTCAGTTTTTTGAACGAATTTTTCAATGAACTCGTTGGCTATATCTTTTACCACGATAAAGCGCTTTGAAGCTATACAACTCTGACCGCAATTTATGAAACGTCCCTTTATGGCACCGTCGGATGCTTTTTCGATATCAGCGTCTGCACATACTATGAAAGGGTCGCTTCCTCCAAGCTCTAAAACTGTTTTCTTTACCTGTGACGTGGCCCTTTGTGCAACTTTAGCACCTATGGGAACACTCCCTGTAAAGGTTACAGCATTAATGTCAGAATCAATCAATGACTCTGCAATGCTTGAGTTACCTACTAGTGTTTGAAACACTCCCTCTGGTGCCCCTATCTTGTCGAAAGCATTCTCTATATTAATTCCACATTGCATAGTAGTACTAGATGGTTTTAATACAATTGTATTACCAACCATCAGTGAAGGTGCTGCGAATCTTAATGCTTGCCAGTAAGGAAAATTCCATGGCATTATACTGCCTATTACTCCAATAGGCTGAAATTTTATCACGGTTTTTCTTGCATCAGTATTTATAATCTCATCTGTGGAAAGGATCTGTCCATTATCTGCGTAGTATTCCATCACCCAGGCACATTTTTCAACTTCGGATCTAGCTTCTTTTATTGTCTTGCCCATTTCATTTGTGGCGGTCCTAGCAAGATTTTCTTTATCTTTTCGTAATTCACTGGCAAAAGCATGGAGAAAATCTATTCTTTTGTTTGAATCTCTTTTCCATTCCTGAAATGCACTTTTGGATTTACTTATTTTATCTTTTATTTGATCTTTGGTCATAATTTTGTAATGGTTGATAACCTCTTCTGTTGCAGGATTTATAGTCTCAAATTCCATCGCTACAGAAGACGCTGAAGAAGAAGAAGAATCTTTCATGGGTTTATTACACCTCTACCTGCTATTTTACCCTCTTTTAGCATCGTCAATGCTTGCGTTGTCTGGTCAAGTTTGAACCGATTTGAAATTAGCGGTTTTATTACCCCTCTTTTAGCTAATGAAACCAGTTCTACCAGGTCATTTATCGTTCCAGTGTATGATCCAATTAATCGATATGCTCTTGTTGGCATACTTACTAGAGCCAATTTTAGTTCGCCACCAAATAGTCCTACCAAAACTACTCTTGCCCTTCTTCTAAGAAATTGCATGTCAGTCTCTACGGTTTTTGATGCATTGACAAAATCAATTACCGCATCAGCACCAAGATTGTCGGTTAATTCCATTACTGCATTTACCGAATCTTCTTTTTTTGAATTAATTATATCATCTGCGCCACTGTCTTTGGCTGTTTTTAATTTGTCGTCGTCAATATCCAGGGCAATTATCCTAGCTCCAGTAATTGCCTTTGCTAGTTGTATGGCCATCAGGCCCAATCCTCCTGTACCAACAATCACTACATTGTCATTTGGTTTTAGATTAGCATTCTTTACTGCTCTATATGCAGTAAGCGCAGAACATGACAATGTTGCTGCTGTATCCATATCCAGATCATCATTTATTTTTATTAAATATTTGTAACTAGGTACCAAGACAAACTCTGAATAGCCGCCATCTAAATAAACGCCTAATGACCTTGGTTTATCACAGAGGTTTTCCTCACCATCCCTACAGGCAGGACACAAGCCTTCACCTATCCATGGATATATAATAACTTTATCATTTTTACTAAATCCTTCAGCTTGTTCTCCCAGACTTTCTATGGTACCTGCAATTTCGTGACCTGGAGTCAAAGGATATTTTACTCCTCTATCAGTAGTTTTTAATATTTGTTCATCAAGGCCTTCATAGCCACCATCCCACAGATGAATATCACTATGACAGACTCCAGATGAATGAACTTTAACAAGAACCTGTGGCCCCGTAGGTTTAGGGATGTCAAGTTGTTGTACGTCTAAAGGTTCATGTGGCTTAGTAGTTCTTGCAGATTTCATTATTATATAGATGTTAGCAAGTCACAGAATAAAAAATGATCATTATGGTATTATTTCCTAGTGACATAGTCATAGATTTATTGAATTAGATGCCTTTTGTAGATATTTATCACGTTATTGAAGCCTTACGTCATCTTATCTTGATTCAAAGGGACTTGCCTATTTTTATTTGGGTTTGAGCGTACTACTACCTAGAAATATTGTATATTATTGAACTAAATTATCGATTTGTAAAATCAGAATGCAAAGTAGATAAAGAAAGCAAAATTAACACACTGTGTATACTTAGGTGCCTTCAGTTCATTTAGTTCTTTTCCTCATAAAGAAACCCACATTGATAATATGCACCTGTAATCAAATCCTTGTAAAATCCGTATCTTTTTTTATGAATTCAGATACAAGATCGAATTTTCATTACCAATTTCTCAAGAGCTGTTGATTAGATAAGAGGTAGAGTACAAAGTCACTATTCTTTAGGTAAGAAAGATGCTGTGTTGCATGATTCATCCAGATTACAAATAATTCATATCTTTTGTCTTGTC
>JAKDMR010000281.1 GCA_030452275.1 Candidatus Nitrosocosmicus sp.
CTTTTTTTAAAACTCTTTTTCTCTTCTTTGGTCGCTCTTTTGACAAACCTTTTCTCTGGTACTTTGAGTGAAAAGCCCCACTTGTGAAGCAACCTTCGAATGTGTTCTTCATGGTACTTGATACCCGTTTTTTTTCTATGAGGTCCATTACCTCCTTCGTACTCCACCCAGTTTTGATAGATGATAGTTACTGCTTTATTTTTATGATATTCTCTTTATCTACAAATGACGGTCTTCCACTTCTTGGTTTATCCCTCAAGCCTTCAATACCTTCCTCATTATATCTTTTGTACCATTTGTAGGCCCAGGCTCTTGATTTATGTACTTCCTGAGCTACTGATTCAATATGCTGTTTATCGATAGATATCCTGACTATTAGCAATAGTCTTTCCTTTACAGAAGCATCACGTTCATTCCTGTAGACATTGTCTAAAGCATCTAATTTCAACTACATTGCTATCAACAACCATCAACCAGCTAAAAATGTATCTACGATCTTATACATGTCAGTATAGGTCCCACCTCTTTTGCAGCAACACACTTAACTTATTACTTTTTTGTATCTGAAACCTTCTCATGCTTTTGTTTATTTCCATTAAAATAACCAAGAAAGGGCGCAAGAACCTTCGTTATGATTATTTTACGTGGATGGTAAGGTAAACTTATTACATGATTGTAGCCTTATTACACTTATTTAGACTAGATACTCCTTTCAAAGATGAATTATTAGTCCGCAAATAAGCAATCTTATTTGTGCAACAAAATATTTAATCATTACCGCTATATCTTTAGTTGTTTCTTTGGAACAGGGGAAAGTAAGCATATCAATGGGTTGAATAAGTTTTGGCCTAGATAGCTGAATATATAGATAATTTAGAAAGTTAGGTAGAAAATTACTACCTAGTAGTCACAAGGTTGATTAAATTATTATAATGTATTTCTCCTTTATTACACCTCTTCCGCAATTAACACCGATGAAAAAAAATCAAAAAGTCAGGGAATATTTTACAGGAGTAGCATAAGTTATTGTAAATCTTGTTCATAATCTTAATTATATAGGATTTTGATATTAAATATCTTATACTATTTATTAGAGGGAAACTTTATTAAATTTGATAAAAATGGTAGATAAACAAGTTTATCTTGCCGCAAGTTTATTTGTAATTCTTAGTGTAATAGCAATTGGAGCAATCTTGGATAATACAGTTTTTGCACAGGGTGATAAAATACAAGTGTCCATAGTTCCAGGATCCTCTACTCTTACTGACAATGCATACAGTCCAAATCCTGTTGAAGTAACTGTCGGTCAAACAGTCGTGTGGACAAATAATGATTCTGCATTTCATACTGTAACATCTGGAACTATAGGTGCAGCTGATGCTGGAAAAGCATTTGATTCAGGTCTTGCTGGTCCAACAGCCCTCACCAACAAGGGAAAAACATTTGAACACACTTTTGATACTGCTGGTGATTTCCCTTATTTCTGTACACTTCATCCTGCAATGACTGGCATAGTAATGGTAAAGTAATTTACCATTATTTTCTTTTTTTTAATTTGTTAAAAGTTTTAGAGAGACATTAGTCTATAGTCTTTTTTTTCTTCTGTAGAATATGATATCAGTAAAGTAGTCAAATAAGTTTTTATTGATTTACCTATCAACCAAGCAGTATTTACCCTTAACAAACTAATACTGAATAAAACTTGGTTTACGTAATTATGTTAATTGGTATAGTAACTGCGTAACTCAAACAATAGGAGAGTTTCAATTAAACAGCCAATAAACACAGATAGAATGACATCGATCCTATTTTGCATTTGATTTAATTTTGTAAAAGTTTTACTGTCTTGAAGACTCTGTAATGTAAAGTATAATGTTGTTGTTCTGATGACACGCAAACAGCTAAATTCATTTCTCGACATGTTTTAATTTGCAGTTTTCTTTTCGGCATGAAGAAATATATTCGATAAAAGTTCCCAAATTTATTTACATATTGAATACTTTCTATCAAACTTTACAGGCTATTGATGAAGACCATATTCAACCACTATCGGTAGAAACGGAGCATTATCCATTCCTCTAACCGACCATGATAGAAAACAATCACTACTACAAATATTTTTTTTCCTTGTATATTTTTGCAAAGTTGTCATAATTTGTCTTTTTTTCTGACTCTATTAACCCTTGTAAAGGTGGCTTTGTAATCAAGCATCTGACTAAAGTGAAATCTGAACTCTTCTCAAGTCAAACCAACCAACTAATTCTAGCAAAAGTTCTCACAATTTGAGCGTGGTTTATAAGTTTAGTTCCATCAAAATAAATTAACTAATTGGTAAGCGAATAGACATGTGTCACCCTTCCTACACAATAAACAAAGTGAGAAGATATGATTATTGTACAAGGAGAGGTGTACTAGGAAGAATGGCATATCGACATATTAAAGAATGATGACTCGTCTGTTAGAAACAGGTATCATGCAGTGGCTAGAACCCTGGTAAGTGACATTATCAGGATAACTAGACAGGAGGCTGCTGCTATGATTAGTAGGAGTAAACGTCAACTACAGAGAATAGTAAAAAGATACATAAAAGAGGGCATTGCTGGTCTGAGGTTTAGATCTAGAAGTCCAAACAAGATCCCAAATAAAACACATGTAGAGATCGAAAACAGGATTATCCATGTAAGAAATGCTACAGGCTTTGGTTCTGAACAGTTAGCAAACATAGTCAACGAGAGTTTGAACGTAGAACAACAACACAAATATTGTATCAGCAAGACTACAGCCTAAAATAAAATGACCTTACAGATTATTATTGAATTTTACAGCTTTAAATAATTTGTTGATTCATTTTGTGTAATGAGAACTCATAATATTCTCAAATTCAAATCACATAACCATCACAACACAATTGTTTTTTTAACATCTATATTTGGCCTTTTAGTGATTGGTGTTGTAGGAACTGTTTTAATCGATGCCAATTTTAATAAAAATGTTGCATTTGCACAAACCACTCCACAGAATCAAACTATTGATAATACCATGGTAACAGGCAATAGTTCTGATAATAATGTTATCAATATGGACAAAATTGTAACTGTATTTCCAGCAAACTTTACAAGAGCTATGGGTACAGTAGCAAGTGTACAGGATAACGAAACGGGAGTGCCAGCTTGGATACTATCTGGAAGTTGGGAATTATTAATACCAAAGCCTTTAAAGATAAACCAAACAAACCCGTCTGATGCAACGCCTTTTAGTGCAATATTTGAAATGGTAAAAACAGATGGGACAATGCGACATACTCACACGGTATCAGACTTTAATCTAACAGGAAGCCAAGCAAACGGGAATGCACTTGTGCTTACAGGTACCGCAACTGTATTAATGTCTGAGGGATTAGTAAAAAATGTCCCAATAAGTCTGAGCATCGTAGATCAAGATGTTCTAAAGATGTGGATATACCCATGGGTACCATTACCAGAACCAAAAGACTATCACTTTGGTAAAGACACTCCAATATACGGATTGGTTTCGTCTATAGGAATATATTTCACATATCCATAACTAAACAATGATCAATAAAACCCATTATTTTTTCAAAATAAATTTTTCAGGGTTAACTAAGTTTGTGTACACCAATTCTATGAGTATGTATATATGTAGTTGATTTAAATTAACTATAATCCTGTATACCTTTTCCAAAGCCATGTCATTGTGCCATGAGACAGATATATATTCTGTTTTTGAGAAAGGA
>JAKDMR010000282.1 GCA_030452275.1 Candidatus Nitrosocosmicus sp.
TACAACACTAGTCTAATTGGTTGTATTCAAATTAGTTATTCGACAGAGCAGATAAATGCTCAAAATAAACTAACTAGGCTGGTTTGCATTAATTTGATAACATGAAAGGCTCTTATCGACTAAAAACATCTATTAAACTACAATAGAAAATAATAATAACATAAATTCAGTTTTAAGTAAAACAAGCTGGATATAGCATAACGTTATTGTAATATTAATGCATAAAAAGCCTTTTAAGAATACCACAGTCCTATCTTCTATTGTTCTGTTGTTGGTAGTTTCAGTTTCACTTTCAACCAATAATCTATCATTCGCCTTTTTGGGTTTTAATCTCGGTGGTGGTAGTAGTACAGATCAATCCTTAGGAAGTTCACAAAAGTCCATACAAGGTGCACAGTGCTATTCACCAAATGCCAGTATCATTGATTCATGTAATTCTGGTGACGCTTCAGCCAGTGAAAATCTTGGTCATAATATTTATGGACAATAAATAACTATTTTTTCTTGTTATTTCTTACATTATCGGATATTATTAGGACCAAATTTTGGAGCTTTTCGTAATTTTGAAAGTCTGAATTAAGCTGTTTTTGTCTAAGTGTATTACACATTGTCCCCAAGTTTTTTTCACCATTTTCTTTTTAAAGAGTATAATGTATTAAGGACAATGAGTAAAGCAATAGTTTTAAAATATGGAGTTGCTTGAAATGCCCACTGTGCAGCATTTCGAAATTCCTGCAGATGATGTCGAAAGGGCAATAAAATTTTACAAAGGCGTATTCGATTGGACAATGCAAAAATTGGGTAATCCTGAAGACCCTTCTAAAGATTATTGGTTTTTTGACACGAAAGACGAAAATGGGAACAAAGGTATTGGAGGCGGACTAATGAAACGTCAAGCACTAGAGCACTCTGTTACAAATTACATTACAGTCCCGTCTGTTGATGACTATGCATCCAAGATTGAAGAAGCAGGTGGCAAAGTAGTAATGCCAAAAACAGAAATTCCGGACATGGGATTCATAATAGTATTTCTTGATACCGAGAAAAACATGTTTGGATTATACGATGCTATGAAAAAATAGACTACTATACTTTTGTTCCCTTATCCATTTTTATACACTTTATAATTATTCTTTCACATGATAGTGAACGAATTTACTAATCAGGTTTTAGTCAAGTCATTCCATGAATTTGATTATTCATTATCCTTTCTGAAAACAATGTGTATTTGTCTAATTTTTTTTACTAACATGGTGCGAATTCTATGGTAGGAAGTGTAAGTATGGGTAATAGCCGTATTTTGATGACTTGTGGACCACCAATATTAAGAGTAGTACTCGGAACTCTATTTATTACGAACGGTTGGCCAAAACTTATGAATCTGTCTCAAACCCAGGGTTATTTCAACATGATGGGTCTGCCTGCAGAGTTGGCCCTATTAATAGGTCTTCTGGAGGTCGTAGGTGGCTTGTTCTTAATTCTTGGACTATTGACTAGAATTGCAGCACTTTTGTTTGCATTAGAAATGATTTCTGCTTTCGTAATCGTCAATACCTCTAATGTAGTAATTTTTCCAGAGGGCTATGAATTAGGTTTGCTATCTATACCTATACTATTTATGGCTATTTCTTTTTCCTTGATTTTTACAGGACCTAGTAGATTTTCATTAGAATGGAATATTATAAAGCGTGAACTTGTTCCAGGAGGAAAGGAGATATTGCAAGCCTTAAAATGATGTTAACATCAATTTGACCCAAAATGATATATTATCATGTAGGAGAACTTGATCATGATCTTTCTAAATTGCGTTATATGATTTCTCCAATTAACAAATATCAAGAAATGGTGTTTTTGATTCAACTTTTTTTTTGAGAGTGTTCTCGTATCATCTGTCAAACGAATTGATTGAATTCTGAACCAGAATGCAATACAAAGAATATTCAAAAATTAGGTGATAAGTGGTTTAGTATTTTTTAATTTGGGGTGCTCTATGTCTTCAAACAGCATGATGGCGATAGGTTATTTGGCAAAATAAGAATTTGATAATCTTTATTTCTTTGATTTGTTACTAGCAAAATATGTCTGAAGTAAGCAAGAATATTAATCAAAGTAAAATTGATGTATCCATTTCTGAGATAGATGATGGAATATACAGGATTTGTGGATTTGACGAAGCCTATGGAATTACTTTTAATCAACTTTTAATCGATGATGAAAAACCTATCTTAATTCACACTGGTCCGGTAGGCATGTACGAGAAAATTGAGGCGAAAGTTAAAGAAGTAATTAGATTGGAAAAATTAACTTACGTAGCCTTCCTGCACTTTGAGAGTGATGAATGGGGTGGAATGAAGTTCATAAACAGCCCAGGGGCAAGATTGGTCTGTAGTGATCTTAGTTCCAAATTAAACTTAACTGGCTGGAATAACGTTCCTTTAGATCATATTTCATTCTGGGATAATGAAAAATTGAATATTGGAAAAGCAACGCTTAGGTTTATCATGACTCCTCATGTACATCATTGGGATAGTATGATGATATTTGAAGAGAATTCAAAGTCACTTTTTACTTCGGATTTATTTATTCAACCTGGATTCAACAAACCTGTGGTCTCAGAGGATCTGTCCGATTCTATGATTGCTCTTTATCAGGCGGTTGGAATCTTTGCCAGCGAAAAGCCTGTAAGAATAACCAGCAAAAGACTAGAGAAATTAAAACCCAAGATGGTCTATCCAATGCATGGTTCATGTATCGATGGTTCTGTATTTTCCAATTATGTTGATTCGATTATGCGGAACGATTTTGCCTACTCAGGAAAGCTATTAGGTCGGAACATGGAATACGAGGTTACATAAAAGATCATCATTTAGAATTTGGGGATAATATGCATATCGTATATACTCTAAGAATCAAAAAATATAGTCATTGGAGGTTAATTTTCATTTAATATGATCTGTCAAACATTGAAGCTGAAGTTTAGACGACACGTTTGATGATTTTAAAAGTTTAAAAAAGTGCTATAAGTAAACTGAACTTCAGAAATCAGTTACTACTTGGCATATATGATAATTTAATCCATCCACTGTTTAGCATATCAAGATTATCACAATTTTTCTTAAAGAAAATATGAAAAAACTTTCAAAATTGGACCTTAGCTTTTATTTTGGAGATGCTCAAAAGTCTAATGATGATACTTAAGTTTTGTAAATAACATTTGTTGTAATGATACATATGATTAAGAATTATGTTACTATGTTCTTTATTACTTTTGTCTCAATCTTGTAATTTATATCATGATGCAGAAAAATATTATTGATGCTAATTCTGTACTCTCAAAACTGGACAAAATGGATGTGAATTCCTATTTTCTAAATTTTATGAGCAATAAGAGCTTTGAAGTTGGAATAATTAGGCTCAGTCCAAACCAAACAGACACTCAGGGCACACATTCGGTAGATGAACTTTATTTCGTCATTGAAGGCGAAGGTTATATCAACATCCAGGAGAAGGACCATCCGATCAAGAAAGGTTCTTGTATTTTCGTTCGATCCAACTCGAAACATCATTTTCATGGAAATAAAGAACAATTGGTAGTCTTGTATGTATTTAATGTATCAAATAGATAGGAATAAGGAGATAATAAATCCTATCTTGATAAAATGTCAGTATTAGATATACTACATCCGATTTATCTACTAAGTTAAGTCTCATATCTTAGGCCAATATCCTATTCTTCTAAGATACCTT
>JAKDMR010000002.1 GCA_030452275.1 Candidatus Nitrosocosmicus sp.
ATAGCAGGTTTAATGAAAATAGTATTTTTACAATCCTCATCTACTTCCTATTCATTCTTAGACTATAATGAGAGCGAGGTCGATAGTTCTATCCCATCAAATTGTTCTTTATACCTTTTTGGAAGAGCCCTGATCACAAGGAACATTGAATTGATTAATTCTCTTTACGATTTAGAGACCGTTTTCGTTCCCAAAAAACTAAATTTTATTTCAAGTATTATTAAATCGACCACAGATATACCAGTGGAGGAAATTGATGAAAATGCTTATAGCAAATTAATGAAAAGCGAATTAAGGGTTTCTAATAAATTTGAGGTTTCAGAGAAAAACGATATTGAAAATTCCACCCATCATATTCAACAAAATGCACTCGTTACAAACAATAACTTGCTGTTCCTCCCTTGTAACACCGTCATAGGAAAGAGGTCCTCTAGAAAAAGTATTGAGTATTACAAATTTCAGTATCCATGGGAATTCTTGGACATTATACAAGAACTTTTAAAAAGCGAGGTTACATTTTCTATTATTTCCAATAAAGCAACAATTGCAAAAACTGCGATAATTGAAGGTCCATGTATCATTGAAGATAATGTTGTAATAGATGATTTCGCAAAGATTAAAGGACCATCTTATATCGGTAACGGCAGCTTTATTGGAATGGGTTCGTTAATTAGGAACAGTATGCTTGATTATAACACAAATATTGGCTTTAACTGTGAAATTGGCAAGACATATTTCGCAGGGAACGCAAAAATTTCCCACCATAATGTAATTTTGGATAGCATCATAGGAAAGAACGTATGGTTTGGTGGTTACTCAGGAACTGCAAACGTGCTATTGACCAGAAAAAATGTCCAGTACAGAATTAATAATGAATTATTAGATACAGGAAGAAATCATTTTGGTGCAGTAGTCTCAAATAATAGTTCCATAGGCGCTTCTGTAATTATCCTTCCTGGACGCAAGATACCGCCTCATTCTATTATCCCTGCCGGGACTATTTTTTCGAAATAGTTGTTTTGATTAGTTGATGCAAAAGACATTTTGTTTTAAGATGTTTTGTTTATTACTTCTTTGAAGGACTTAAAAGACATAGCTTCATCTTTTAGAGATTCAGACAAGAAGTTGGTTGAAATTTCGTTCAGAGATTCATTTCCAGTCAATAAATAATCCCTAAAGTACTGGTAACTTTTGATCTCGTTATGAAAAGAGTTTACCAAACTGTTCTTGGCGCTTTCAAAGGTAGCTGGGGTTTCTGTTTGGTTAAACTCATTCATATTTTTTGTAAAATTAACCAAGTAGTTGTTTGTCAGTTCTGCCAATGTTTCATTCGATACCTCTCCCAATTGCCAGAGCGCTATTTCATCTTGATAAGCCCTGGTGAGATTTGCTGAGGCTTGTGTGAGGCTTGCAAAATAGTTTGCATAGTCATCCTCAGTAGTTTGAACTGATGCCACATTAACGTAGAATAACAAAATAATAGCTATTGAAGATATTGAAATCAAGAAAATAGCCTTCAACTCATTGGATTTATTCATATAATAAAATGAAATTACTTGGTTAAAAATTCTCGTGTCGAGTTATTTATTCCAATACATTTTATTATTCCAATACATTTTATTCAAACTTAAAATTTCAGATAATTATTTTTGAACATCAATTGGGCGCTTCTTCCATAAAGTAAAGCCCTTATGGTCGATCAAGTCGATATTGAATCTATTTGCAAGATCCAATCTTATTTTATCAGATTCTAGATAGTTTTTCTCAGCTCGGTACAAGTTTCTTTTGTATATTTGCTTCTCTATCTCTTCAATCTCCTGTTGAGATACTTGCTGTATTGTCAATCCAGTCACGAACATGAATTTTTTTAACATGCTAAAAGTCTTGGCCAAGAATTCACTATCTATAGGATTATCAACCGAAAAAAAATTATTAATCCTCGTGATGAATTTTAGAAATACAGTCAATGCATTTGCAAAATTCAAATCTTTACTGAGATATTCTTGAAACAAGTTTAGATAATTCATTAGCTCTTCTAGAAGCGGTTGTTGTACGGAATCAGAATTCTCATAAATAAATGAATTTCTAGTTCGATATTCTAATTCGTAATAGGCATTAGAAATCTGACTCCATTTGCGTTTTGTTTCATCAATTATATCCTGTGTATAATCAAGCGGTTTAGTATAATGCGAAGAAAGGCAAAAAAGCCTAATTACATTTGGACCAACTTCTCTTAATAGGTCTGAAATCTTAATTGTATTTCCAATAGATTTCGACATTTTTTCAGATTTAATTGTTACCATCCCCACATGCATCCATAAATTAGAGAACTCGGTTTCAAATAATCCCTCTGACTGTGCAATTTCATTTTCGTGATGAGGAAAAACCAGATCTTGGCCTCCTCCGTGAATATCGATATTTGTTCCCAGATATTTTGAAGCCATGACTGAACACTCAATGTGCCAACCTGGCCTTCCATTTCCCCATGGACTAGCCCATGTTGGTTTGCCCGAACTAAATTTCCACAAAGCAAAGTCCCGCGGGTCATTTTTAGTCTCATCGACTTCAATTCTCGCACCTGAAATTAACGAATCTTGGTCCTTTTTGGATAACTTACCATATCCTGGGTATGACCTAACCCTAAAGTAAATTCCATTTAATCCTACATAGGCTTTATTTTTCTCAATTAGTTTGTTAATAAAGTCAATGATATCTGGTATATGCTCTGTTACTTTAGGATATTTTGTGGCTCTCATTACATTTAGGGCATCAAAATCTCTAAAGTAACTCTCTGTATATATTCGAGAAATATATTCAGCATTTGTATGTTCAGTATTAGCCTTGGATATTATTTTGTCATCTATATCAGTAAAATTTTGTATAAATAATACCTTAACATCTTGAATTTCCAAGAACCGTCTCAATACATCGAAAACTATTATGGTCCTTGCATGTCCGATATGACAATCATCATAAACGGTAACACCACACAGGTAAACCTTAATTACATCTTTGGCTGTATTAATTTCTTCTAACTTGTTTGTTAATGTGTTACTTAATTTCATTTCTATAGAAATCTTGGCAAAAAATTAAACTTCTAGGTATATTTCATTTTTTCTAATTTGAACAGGAAAGGTAGTAAGTTTTATACCCTCCATATAGTCTAGTAGCTCGCCTGTTCTAATATTGTAATGCCAAAAGTGCAGAGGGCACTCGACAATTTCGCCATTAACTTTTCCTGGTGCTAAAGAACCATCCTGATGTCTACAAAGTGCCTCGATAGCGTAATACTTGTTTTTTGATACAAATAGCGCTATTCTTTGCCCATTAATGTTAAGTTCCTTGCCACTCCCTTCTTGAATGTCTTCTTTGCGGGCTACTTTAATCCATGTCATCTAACAATGCATAATACTTTATTAAAAATTATAAATGTTTTTTTAATTTATTTGATTCATATACAGTTAAATTAAATTCAATAATTAAAGGTATACTAGTTAGGCGTAAATGAATAATCTGTCCGAAAACACAAACCATAACTCGATTACTACTCATTCAGACTCTGATACTTCTCAATTCAAATCAACAGATATCCCTGACATAATTGCAGAGAATGAAAAATACAGTGGGCCAAGGATTATGATAGAAAAGGATTTCGTAGTTACTTCAGCCTTACCTTATGCGAATGGTCCGATTCATTTAGGACACATTGCATCGACCTATCTACCAGCCGATATTTTCACCAGATTCGTTAGATTGACGGGTAGTAAGATCTACCACATTTGCGCTACCGATGATTACGGAACTCCTATCCTGATAAAAGCCGAGAAGGAGGGCAAAACGCCTGAAGAGTATGTGAGAGACTGGAATGAGAGGGATAAAAAAGATTTTGAATCCATAGAAATTGATTTTGATTATTTTTCAAAGACTAGTTCCACTCAGAACGCGACGTTTGTACAGGAAGTTTTCATGAACTTGTATAAAAATAATCACATAAAAGAAGAAGTTGTGGTCCAGTTTTTTTGCACATTTGATAACAAGTACTTACCAGACAGGTACGTGATAGGTAGATGCCCATTCTGTAGATCAGATAACCAATATTCTGATCTTTGCGAATCGTGTGGCAGGGTCCCGGAACAAATATTGGACCCCAAATGTGTTCTATGTGGGAGGCCACCTGTCAAGAGAGAGAGCCTCCATTATTTTTTTAAATTATCTGATTTTGAGGAACCTCTTAGGGTTTGGCTTTCTAACAATAAGAATTTACAAGAAGACGTAGCAAAATACGTCTTGAACTGGATAACTTCCGGTTTGCAAGATTGGGACATCACTAGAGATTTAACTTGGGGGGTACCCATACCAATGATTCAAGGAGTTCAAAATTACGAAGGCAAAGTATTTTACGGGTGGTTTGACAACCATTTGTGCTATATTTCATCGTTTGATACTTTTGTAGAGACCGTTCTTAAGAAAGACGGTAGGAAACTTTGGAATGATTCTGAAATCATTCATTTTATTGGGAAAGATATAATCTATCACCATTACCTCTTTCTCCCAGCGATCAGGCTTGGAATTAATAGCGAATATAAATTACCTGATAAAATAGTTACAAGGGGTCATTTACTATTCCAAAATAGAAAGTTATCAAAGAGTAAGAATTGGTCGATTACTTTGGGGGGATTCACAAAGTCATTTAACCCGGATTATCTTAGATTCTATTTTTCAACGATTATCCCATATTCACAATCGGACATTAACTTTGATTGGGATAGTTTTTATGAAAAAATTAATAATGAACTTATATCTAATATTGGGAACTTTATCAATCGTACCCTCTCATTTACCAAGAAGCAATTTGATGGAAAGATACCGGCTAGAGCTACTTTGGACAGTAAAGATAAAGAAGCATTAATTGAGATTTGGCATATCGCATATGCTGTAGGAGAATTGATTTTTGGAAATGAAATAGATAAAGCCATGAAGAGGATTTTGCAGTTTAGCACATTTTTTAACCAGTATTTCCAATCCAAAGAACCCTGGAAATCACAACACGATTCTAATAATACCGTCTGGATATCTGCCAATGCAGTGAGATCAATTGCATTATTGTTGTTTCCTTTTATCCCATCATCCGCCCAGAAAATCTGGAAACAATTAGGAATTCTAGAAAATTTGCCAGCCCAAGACTGGTATTCAGCATCTGAGTTGAAAATTCATCAAGGACATAGTATTGGTAACAATATAATTCCAATTTTTAAGCGGATTGAAAGGGAAGAAATTGAAAATCAGAAGGCCGAATTTTTGGATACCAAATCACCAACTGCTAAGACTTGAGATAAAATCATATAGTTTGTTTTATAGATAGAGGTGACGACGAGTATGGCGGCTGCTATGATCGGACGATTTCAACCATTCCATTTAGGACATTTGGAACTAGTTCGTCAAATATTGGATGAAAATAATGAAATAATTATTCTTATAGGAAGCTCACAGGCCAATTACACCCCGAAGAACCCATTCACTGCTGGAGAAAGGGTATGGATGATTAGAAATAGCCTCATTGAATCAAGAATTGACATGTCAAAAGTATTCTTGGTTAATGCTACTGATGATGACAACAATGCGAAATGGTTTAGCAATATTAGGTCAGTGAGTCCCCCCTTTAAGGTTCTTTATACTGGAAACAATTTTGTCAAAACCCTACTTAAAAGAGAATCTGTAACCATCAAAGAACCAAAATTGTTTGAAGAAAATCTATTTAAAGGCTCGGTAATTCGGAAATTGATTCTTGAGGACAACGCTAAATGGCAAGAGTTGGTTTCTGAAGCGGTAAGAAAAATCTTTAGAGAAATTGATGCAGTAGAGCGCATTAGAAACATATACCAAACTTGGATGGATTCTCCTTTCTCTGAACCTAAAAAATAAATAGAAAGAATTATCACCAGGTTTTATCTAATCGAGTTAATTCCTCATCTAAATGCATAGTAAAAATACGTGATCATTTTGAGGCTTTGTAAATTCTTTCTTAACTAATGATATTTATTTGAAAAAATTTTAGGTATTTCGGTAATTCCAAACAAGAGCTGTTTAGACTCGCACGTGACAATATTTGACTGTCCTGTATGCGCTATGAAAAATAATCCTTATTCTTATACTCATTAATATGATATTGATATAAAATCGGATTGAAACGTTAGTTCTTCTATCAGGTAACTCGAGTCCATAATTTTACTTGTCATAAGACTTATTCAGTCAATAATTCAAACGATCCTGATAAATTAACTAGATTTCTAAATGCCATTCACAAATATGATTTTCATTCTCTAATTCAATTTTAGTCATCTTCTAGTGTTGATATTCATCTCATTGTTCTAATAGTTCTTGAATCTAATTGTGATTAATAGAGTAGTTGGAAAAATTAACAAGGTTTTAGCAAGACAAGGTTGAACCAATTATTGTTGTCAGAGAAAATCCTCTCAAGCGAAAAACCCGATCTAATCGCTAATTCATGAATTTTCTCCTCATTATATTTGTACGAGCTTTCGGTGTGAATAGTTTCACCCTGATATATCTGAAAGATTCTATCAGATCCCGATATTCTAAATTCTTGATCCGATTTAGATTTGAGATGCATCTCGATACGATCCTTTTCCTTGTTAAAAAAGGCATAATGGACATACTCATTAAGATCAAAATTACAACCCAGCTCCCTATTCATTCGAGTTAGCAAGTTCAAATTAAATTGAGCAGTGAATCCTGCTTTATCGTTATAAGCGGGTTCGATAAGACACTCATCCTTTATCATATCAAAACCGACTAGTAGAAAGTCCTTGTCATTCATATTGATTCTAACAGCTTTTAGAAAGTCTCTAGCTTCATCAATTTCAAAATTTCCTATACTAGAACCAAAGAAAATTATTAGTCTAGAAAATGAATCAAATTTAAAATTATTCTCAAATAAGATATTATTACAGTCCTTGATACCATTTATATAATCGTTAGGAATCCCTTTGATCATTATATTCTGATTTTGCGTTTCCAAATCAGTTACTACAGAATCCAAAAAATTGAAGGAAATATCAATCGGAAAGTAATATAGTTTATCTTGTCTTTTCAATATTGAATCGAATAGATGTTTAGTCTTTTTTGAACTACCACTTCCCATCTCTATTAAAATAATCTCCTTTGGGATAATTTGTAAAATCTCGGGAGAATATTCTTCTAGTATGCTATTTTCAGTTCTAGTTGGATAATACTCCGGCTGAACCGTTATTTGTTCAAACAGGAAAGAACCTTTACTATCGTATAAGTATTTAGATGGTATTGATTTCTGAATGGGATTAGACAGTCCTTTCAAGGTATCGGTTCCAAATTCTTCGCTGTTAACTTCCAAATGCAAATTTTACTTTATGTTTAGGAGTAAGATATAAATATTTTTGTTATGATAGCCTAGAATGTATATAGGTCTGGACCTCAGCAAACAACCTACCTTCATACCTATTAACTTTTCTTGAACCTAAAGCTATTCAACTTGATCAATTCATTATATGATCCGAATATTTCAGGATTAATTTTGTCTAGCGAATTTTCTGATTCGATTTCCTCCTTACTCCTGAAATCTTTTATAATCTCATATTTTGATGTTCTCTGTGCAGGTATCTTACCTGCGGCTTTGATGATCTTACGCATGTCCACTGGCCTCATGAATTGTCCATACTGCGATCCTGCAGAAGTTGAAATACTCTCGTTAATTAAACAGCCACCCAAGTCATTCGCTCCAGCACTTAGCAATATTTGAGATAATTTCGGTCCCTCTTTAACCCATGAAACCTGAAGGTTATTAATGAGATTATTAAAGTAAATTCTCGAAATCGCATGCATTTTCAAAATTTCTAGACCATCAGCACCAGGTCTTATATCTTTGACTAAATGATGAGTCGACATTGGAGCATCGTAGTACACATAGCTCAAGGGAACAAATTCGGTGAATTTACCGGTTTGTTTTTGAATATTTCTTATAATCTCTAAATGAGTAACAATATCATTATTATTCTCAATATGCCCATACATAATTGTCGAAGTAGTTGGGATTTCAAGTTTATGTGCTGTAGTAATTACGTCAATCCACCGTTCTATACTGATTCGGCCCGGCGAAATCTTGTTCCTTACTTCTTTCACAAGAATTTCAGCGGAAGTGCCAGGCAAGCTCCCAAGACCAGCCTCTTTTAGCATCTTTAAATAATCATAAATTTTAGTGTTAGAAAGTGTAGATCCATACAAAATTTCTTCTGGAGAGAAGGCATGAATATGAATATTCGGCAATTCCTTTTTTATCGCTTCGCATACGTTGACGTAAAACAATCCATCCATTTTAGGAGGCAATCCTGCCTGGATACATATTTCAGTGGCTCCAAACTGCCATGCTTCTTTAGCCCTTCTTACTATCTCTTCAATTGGTAAAAGATAGCCCTCTTCTACTCTAAAATCTCTACTAAACGCACAAAAACCGCACTGCTTTATACAAACATTTGTAAAGTTAATATTTCTATTTATGACATATGTCACAATTTCACCATTTGCTCGCCTTCTCAGCTCGTCAGCAACAAGTGTTATGGCCGACAGACTTGGTCCAGTAGCTTCGAATAGCTTTAATGTATCGATCGATGAGATTTCCTTTCCGTCTAAAGCTCTTCCAAGGACCGAAGAGATTTCAGGATCGATATTTCTAAAAACGGTCTCAATATTCATTACTAATAAACTCCTCTCTGACCAAGCCGTATTTATCTATCAACGGTTCTATATAGTCTTTAAGGTCTTTGTGCACGAATTTCCTTGACAACTCCGAGTTAATTATGTATTTTGGATACACCGGCAAACGCGCCCTCAGCGTAAACCCTTTTTCTCTTGTCACTGCACTAAGGCCTTCAATGCTTGGCCAAGCTGCCTCTGGGTTGACATGATCTGGCGTAATCGGTGAAATGCCTCCCCAATCATTGATTCCAGAATCAATGTAATTCGAATATACATCAGGACTCAGGTTCGGTGGGACCTGAAGACTAATTTCTTCCAATATTATTCGAGCTGCTGCAATGCATCTTAAAAAGTAAGAATATGAAGGAGATTTCGCATATTCCATTAGTGTCCCTTTTTTTGGTAAAAAATTTTGTATGATTACCTCTTGAATGTGGCCGAATTGCTTATTAATATTGTTTATTAGTAACAGAGAATCAACTATTTCATCAAAACCTTCATCTATACCTATTAAGAGTCCTGTAGTGATTGGAAAATTAAGCTCACCGGCCGAAATGAGAGATTTTAGTCTTACTTTTGGATTTTTACTTGGAGCTTTTTCATGTGCTCTTCCTTTATCAGTCAACCGTTCGCTCGAGCTCTCTAGCATCATACCTAAACTTGCATTACTAGATTTTAGCAAGGACATTTCTTTCTTTGTCAGGCTTCCAGCATTAGTGTGAGGTAACATCCCAGTCTGTGAGATTATTTTCTCACTTAAATCTGCTAACAGCTCAGATAGATTCCGATGTCCGAGTGACGTAAGCCACCTTTTGGCCTCTTTATATTTAACCTCTGGTCTCTCACCAGTTACAATCAGTGCTTCAGTGCATCTTGCCTTCTCTCCGAGCTTAGCAATTGCTATTGCTTGGGAGGGGCTAAGCATTACAGCTTCCATGCTTGTTGGTTCTTTTTTGTATGTACAATATGAGCATGAATCTTTGCACAAATTAATCAAATTGATAAAAACCTTTCTTGAATAGGTGACAAACTTGCTACCTGTACTATTACGAAGAAAAGTGGCCAATAAATTAAGATCCTTGATATCTGCATTAGTCAACAAACCCTTGAGATCGTGACTGTCAACGGTTTTTTTTTCGATTATCTTATAAATGATTTCGTTGGAATAGAATTTTTTTGTTAAATATCGATTGTTTTGGATTCCATCTACAGTCATTTATTTTTAATGATTATCATAATGAATCTATACATTAAAGCCTTGCTATGATAAAGTTCAAGTTGATATTTCTACCGAATATTATACTATATCATCAATAATCAGGTAACGAGGATATAAAATATTTTAAGCCCGGGATATATTATATTATATTATATGACCACTTCATTGATAAAGGAGACTTCAGAGAAGGAAAATTTGAAAGACCTATCTCAAAAGAAAATCAGGATTTTGGTTACAAAATTGGGCTTGGATGGTCACGATCGTGGAGCTTTGGTAATTTGTAGGGCCCTCAGGGATTCAGGGATGGAGGTAATTTATTCTGGATTATTCTGTACGCCCGAACAAGTTGTAAAAACTGCGATTGAAGAGGATGTAGATGTGATTGCAATGAGTCTACTTAATGGCGCTCATCTTACACTATTTCCTAAAGTGTCTCGATTGCTAAGAGAGCAGAACGTTCACGACATCTTACTAGTGGGAGGCGGTGTAATTCCTGAATCAGATAAGAATGAATTGGAGCATGAAGGTATTACAGGGAATTTTGGACCAGGCACATCTCTTGATAAAATTATCGAACATATAAAAAAAAATGTAAAAAAGAATTGATCAAATGAATACTGAAGATGACGTTAGAATAGTTAATTACTCTACCTTCTCTTGCGGCCACATCATTCTCCTTAAATCCTTGCCCACTTTTTCAATTTCATGATTCTCCAATTCCTGCAGCATACCACTAAAGGCCGATTTCTTATCCTTTTTGTAGTTGTTAACCCACTCGTTGGCAAATTGTCCTGATTGAATCTCTGCTAACACATCCTTCATTTTTGCTTTAGAGTCTCCGTCAATAACACGTTTACCTCTAGTAAGCCCTCCATATCTAGCTGTTTCACTCACTCTATTGTACATACCAGTAATCCCATACTTTTGAATTAGATCTACAATTAGTTTGAGCTCGTGCAAGCATTCAAAATAGGCTATCTCTGGTTGATAGCCTGCTTCTACTAGTGTTTCAAATGACTTGAGGATCATCTGATGTACCCCACCACACAAATCCACTTGCTCCCCAAACCAATCAGTTTCTACTTCTTCTTTAAATGTGGTTTCTAAAACACCTGGCTTTGTGCTCCCAATTGATTTAGCTAGTGCCAGTGTTTTTTCCCAAGCTTTTTTTGTAAAATCTTGATGTACAGCGACAAGTGATGGTGTCCCAAATCCATCTAGGAATAATTCGCGTACTCTTTGACCTGGTCCTTTTGGTGCAATCATTATGACGTCAATATCCTTGGGGGGATCGATCCACTTCCAATGTATAGCAGCACCATGAGAAAAGCTTATTGTCTTATTTTCTGTCAAATACGGAGCGATTTCGCTCTTAAATGTTGACTCTTGCTCCATATCTGGAATTAGTATATGTATGATATCAGACTCTTTAACTGCATCACTAACGCTTTTTACTTTGTGATTATCATTTTGTGCTTGTGCCCGTGTACTCCCGTTTGGGCGTAATCCAACACAAACATCCAGACCTGAATCTTTCATATTAGAAGCCTGTGCTGCGCCTTGAATACCGTAACCAATGACTGCGACCTTTAGATTTTTTAATGGATCCAAAGAGACTTCATTGTCAAGCCATCTCCTTATTGTCATGAATTAAAATGAAATTGAAATCATATATGTTCTTATTGATCCAGAATTATCCACTAAATAATCTAATTATTCAAAAACTGGTAAAGTAAATCATAGGAATTATCAATATCGATTTGATTCTTTATGACTTTTTTTGTATTAACAACAAGGTTCTGCAAGTATTTTTCGTCTCTTTGTTCCACTTTCATTGCTACCTTCTCGTAAATCTTGCCGTACTTCTTTATTATATCGATTGATTTGTCGCTTCCTAGAAATAGATTCAAGAAAAGTGGTGGGTCGTCGGTTAATATACTCTCACTCAGTAACGATTGAATCCTATATGAACTACCCGATAACTGTTTTAATAGTTTTAACAAATCTTTTTCATTTTTCAGAGTTTTTTTGGCTGAAATTTCGATTAAAAGTTTCGAGAAGACAAGATTAATGAAGTAGATTAAGCTTACAAGAATGGCAACGAGAGTGTCGTGCTTTTCTGGTGTATCAATTAAGATTCTTTTGAATTTTGGAAATAATTTACTCAAAATTTTTGATTCCCTGCTACTACTGGATAAGCTAATTGGTACATGCATTATTATGTTCTTTGAAGAACTAACTTGAGCCCCTGGTCCAAACATTGGATGGATACAAAGAATTTTCAAATAGCCGTAATTCTTTGAAATATTTGACACATGTTTATAAATAGGATTTTTTACAGATGAAATTTCAATCGTTACTGTTCCTGGTTTTAACTTCGTCGCATACTTATCAAAGATCTTAAGAGTTTCATTAATCGGAGTACATAAAATGATTATATTCGAATCTTCAATAAATTTAGTGATGTTCTTGGAAGCATAAACATTTGAGGGTTCTGACTTGTTGAAGTATTCAATCCTATTAAAGTCAACTAGAAAGATCTTTTCTACCTTGATCGTTTTTTTGCTTAAATATTGATCTTCAGATTGCTCATTACGTAAATTAATAAAATACTCAAAAAACCATTTTCCCATTCTTCCTGCCGCCCCAACAATTAAGATATTTGACATTTTCGTTATTTTAATTCAAAGTGGAAGCTATTGTCAATGTAGTAATAGTTAGAGTTTATTGACCAAATCACTAATAATTTCTAAACCTTCGACCATTTTCTTTTCCTCTAAACAGGTAGATAATCTGACATAATTAGAATAATTTGATCCGAATCCACTTCCCGGTGCTATCGCTACCCCATGATTTAATAGTAGTTCTACTAGTTTCAAGTCAGTTAAACTCAAATCGTGGTCGATCCTTGCAAAAACATACATTGCTCCCTCAGGATACGTGAACTCAAATGGCATTTTATATAAATAATCACACATCATTTCTAAACGCTTTCTCACTATCTTGTTGTTTCTCTCGGGATCAGAATTTAGTGCGAGCAGTGCACAAAATTGCATTGGTTCTGCTACCGACGTTAAAGCTAATGCTTGTATTTTGATAAGTTTGTTGATTAATGCGTTATCTCTTGAATATACAAATCCAACCCTAAATCCAGTCATTGCGAATGTTTTTGAAAACGAACCAACCAGTATTGACTTCTCATAGTCAAAATTTATAACACTGCGAAATGGTTCATACGCATAATTAGAATATACTTCATCACTGAGCAAATAAATTTCTTTTTTACGAGCTAATCCCATTATCTTGTCGTAGGATTTTTTACTCAAGATCTTGCCTGTTGGATTATTAGGATAATTTAGACAAATTATCTTTGTATTAATATTAATCTGATTTTCTATTTCAGAAATATCGGGCTCCCAATTCTGTTCCAAATTAGTCTTCACTATCCTATTTTTTACTCCTAGGTAATTTGCACAATCATGGCAAGCCGGCCAGGCTGGTTCAATTGAAATTATTTCATCACCTGGTCTCAGCAATGCTGAAAACGCACAAAATATCCCGAACCTGCCTCCCGGGGTAACAATTATCTTGTCCGGACTTATTGGCTCAAAAACTTCAAAACCATTTCTTGCTGAAAAATTAGAAATATAATTTGACAAGCCTATACGCAAATCTTTGATACCAGCAGTCTGAGTATAATGAAACTTGTGCATTTCATAAATCTTGGTCAATTCATTTTTGACTTCTGCCGGAGGAAGAAAGTCCGGTTCTCCTACTTCCATATGTATAATTTTGTATCCTTGTAACTCTAAATTTTTTGCTGTATTAAAGACATCTAAATGTGATTTAATTTCAAATTTGTGAACCCTATCATCATCCTTCAACTCCATGGACTGAGAGGATTGAACCTGGGAATTGGTTACAGGATTAATTTTTTCTCTTCCAACTTTTATCTTATTTTTTTCCAAATTCTGGATTCTAATTGATTCGTTGATTAACAAGTTAACAATCCTTCCAGAAAATTCTGCATCTAAATTTAAATATTTTGAGTTACTAAACAAATGATTCTTGATCCCTAATTCGACCTTATCGTCGATAATATCAAGATCCAAATTGGTCTTTATTGTTCCGATTTTTTTTGCAATCTCTATCCTTTTATTTACAAGCTCCATGATCTGGTTTGTAATTTCTTTCATGTCATTTCTCAAGAGATTAACTTCTTCTATCGACATTTTTGAATCCCTAATGTATTACTCTTGGTAACAGATTAGATTTAAAGCAACAATCCAGCAATACAATTGCAGCGATACTATCGACTACAGGCGGCGCCCTAGGAACTACGCAAGGATCATGTCTACCTGTTACTATCAATTGAGAGTCCGTCATATCTTTCAAATTTACAGTCTTCTGAGGTCGTGAGATAGATGCAGCGGGCTTAAATGCAACCCTAAATATTATTGGCATCCCATCAGTAATCCCACCTAATATTCCGCCAGATTTGTTAGTTTCAGTAATAATGTTTCCAGTGGCTTTATCTATCATAAATGAATCATTATTTTCAGAGCCCTTCATCGTTGAACCTCTAAATCCAGATCCAAATTCAAGTCCTTTTACCGCAGGGATGCTAAAAATACCTTTTGATATCTCAGATTCTATCGATTCAAAAATCGGCTCTCCTAATCCCACTGGCACGCCTCGGACTATACATTCAATTATACCTCCTATTGAATCACCCTCTCTTCTAGCACTCAATATCGAATCCTTCATTTTCTCCGCTGTCTCTGGTTCAGGACAACGAACATCATTCAAATATCTGTTTTCAGAAAGTGTATCAAAAGGAATGTCAGCAGATTCCATAGTTATATCACCAATTGATTTTGTGTAACTTATTATTTCAATATTTAAATATGTCTTTAGTATTTTCAACGCTACCGCCCCACCCATGGCTATTGTCGCGGTCAATCTGCCTGAAAATCGTCCGCTTCCCCTAAAGTCATTAAATCCACCATATTTTAAGAAAGCCGTATAGTCAGCATGGCCTGGCCTAGGTTTTGACATGAATTCATCGTATGAACGAGAATTAGAATCCTTGTTCCAGATCATCATGCAAATTGGAGCACCTGTCGTGAATCCGTTAAAGACACCTGAAAGTATTTCGACGGTATCAGTTTCTTTTCTTTGAGTCGTTATGATTGATTGTCCCGGCTTCCTTAAATCAAGTAACGGCTGAACATCTGCCTCCGATAGAGGTAGTCCTGCTGGACAGCCGTCTATGATAGCGCCTATGCATTTGCCATGACTTTCTCCAAAACTTGTCACAGTAAAGTGATTTCCAAGCGTATTTGCAGGCATGAATAATTTTTAGTTGTAATTCTGATATATTATTATTTTTAATATTTATGCTGCAGTTATTAAATCGATATTTTTTGATCAAAAGGCACACTTGATAATTTCAAGCGATCAAATACTCGATTTGCGCTCCTAATCCTTTCAACTCGCTTACAAAATTTGGAAAAGATACATCAACTGAATCCGCATTATCAATAATTGAGTGTTCTGTTGATAAACTGGCTAAAGTGAAAGCCATAAACAGTCTGTGATCGTCAAACGAATTGATGGCTGCACTTTTAAGCTTATCCGGAGGGTGTACAGTGATCGAATCATTGTCTTCTTTAATTTGAGCTCCAAATTTAGTAAGTTGAGAGGAAAGATTAGAAACTCTGTCTGTTTCTTTATACCTTGCATGCGACACACCAGTTACTGTTGTCTTATTTCTTGCCTTCAATGACAAAATTGCTACCACAGGAAGCAAATCTGGGGTCCCAACTAAATTAAAATCGCCGCCATCCAATTTAGTAGACCCATCTATTTTAGCGATTCCTTTGTTCCTGTCAACCTCAATTCTGCCTCCCATTTTTTTAATAATGTTGACTATTTCCATATCGCCCTGCGGCATTGTAAAATCTAGATTCTTTATTGTCAAAAACCCTTCAGACATTATAGCCGCAGACATTAGCAATGCAGCAGTAGAAAAATCCCCTGGTACTTGAACGGTTTGAGACTTGTAGTCATATCCGATAGGCAACCTATATTCCTCTGAAATTGCTTTGTTTAGGTTAGACTTTTTTGAATCCTTTATGCTATCATCCAAATGATTTGAGAATAATCCATTTGATGAATTTTCCACTTTAGCACCAAATTTTTTCATCATAAATATTGTTGAATCTATATATGGTTTGGAAACTTGGTTACCTAAAACTTGAATTGTAATTGGCGTTTGAGAATAAATTCCAGAAAGAAGAATTGATGATATGAACTGACTAGAGATCTCTCCACTAATCTGCGTAGTTCCTCCTTTCATCCCACCACCTTTCACAACAAGTGGAGGGAAATAGTTGCGATTTGTAGAAAAACAATTAACTCCCAGCTGATTTAACGCTTTAATTAGATCTCCCATTGGTCTTTTTCGGAGACTCTTATCACCTGTTAAAACACTATAACCGTCATTTACCAATGAACACATCGAAGTAGCCAGTCTAATGGTTGTACCTGAGTTGTCGGCAAATAAAACATCATCAGGTGTTTTAAAGCCTCTCCTTCCTCCATTGCTTTCTATTATTAGATTATGTGCACCGGACAGATTATCCCCTCCCTGTTTTGATCCATTAACCAGATTGGCGGGATATTTATCTGACCCATCAATAGCGGAATCCACAGGATCATTAGACTCGTCATTTAGAGAATTAACGCTTACTCCTAACATTTTAGCGCATTCTATAGATGCTAGGGTGTCTCTCGAAAGCAGCACATTCTGTATGATGGATTTACCAGAAGCAAGGCTTGATATCAATATGGCCCGGTGACTATAACTTTTACTTGGAGGACAAATAACCTCACCGCACAGATGGGATTTTTTTACTCTTATTTCCACGCAAATGACCTGCTACTTATTCGCAGAAAATTAATATCAATATTGCTATTGTTAGGAGCCAATCCTAATCTTCAAATGTAATTATTCAACTGTCGCTTTAGCGTTATTGACTTTAGCCAATATAGTTTTCCCTTCAAATTTTTCCATCGAATTCACAAAATTTTCAACATTGTCCTTATACAATATCGCAGCAATACCCGGTCCATTTCCTGAATGACTAATAGCTAAACAATGGTTTTCAAAGGCATTAATCATGGGTGCGTAATTATTGTATAGTACTGAGTTTATTAGGACACCGTTGAGATTCATGGCCTTCCAATAATCTCCCTTTAGAGCTAGCCTAAAGGCGTGGTTGAACAAATCTTTATGAATTCTTAATTTGGGAACTTCGCCTCTGGCAACACCTGCAGGCAGATATATAACAACGGCAAGATCGTTATTTACAATGTCTCTCTTTATTATTTTTTTATAGTGATTATCAGTCAGTATTACCCCACCGTAATAGCATGCACAAGCATCGTCAAATGCCCCCGTCATGCTCACCTTTGCCCATAAAGACGAATTGACTGCGGTATTTAGTACGACTCTATCATGGATCTGATCATCCAATAGCTTGTAACATGCAAGAGATATAGCATTTGAGACCGCGCTAGAGCTTTTCAACCCCCAGCCCGCAGGTATTTCAGAAACCAAGTTAATAGATACAAAATGATTTTTTAATATGTTAGCTGGAAGTATACTCCTAATTATCTTATTTACAAGCTTATCGTTTGCAAAATTTCTCGATATTCCATAATGACCTGGCTCAAGAAATATTTTAACCTTTACCTTTTGCGAAATACCAAAAGTACAACCCTTGCCTGTTGCAATAGCATTTACGATAGATACGGCACCATTCATAGTAACACAGGCAGAAGAATTTTTCATTTTACCTTGGTTCACCAAATATGCCAAGTAATGCCTTTCTCATGACTTCTTGCGGTGCTTTCAACCCTGTCCATATTTCAAACGATTTATAACCTTGATTTAGTAACATCTCGTATCCAAATATTACCTTTGCATGGGCGCTTCTTGCGCACTCTAATAAATTAGTCATAATTGGTTTGTAAACTATGTCAAAAACTATTGATTCACTGTGTATGGAATCTGAGCTTAGAAGGCTTTTTTCGTTTGCAAGACCGACTGAAGTAGTATTAATAATTAATTTACAGCGTGTAGAGATTTGAGATAATTTTTCATCATCTGCATACTCCATGGGTACACAATTTAGTCCTAAAGTATTTCCCAATTCAATGATTTTTGACAGTTTCTGCTTATCCCGATTCACGACAAATACTGATTTTATATTTTTTTTTCTGGACAATCCAACAAGGGCAGCTCGACTTGAACCCCCTGCCCCAAGAATCAAAATTTCTATACATTCAAAATCCGGTAATCTTTCTTCAATTGGGGCCATTAGTCCATAAATATCTGTGTTATAGCCCACAAAAATTCCGTTTTCGTTTTTAACCGTATTGACTGCCCCTGCTAATGAAGCCTCATCACTTAGCCTGTCGATATATCTTGTGATTTCTACCTTGTGTGGAATGGTGACGTTGAACCCTGCCACATTTATGTCTCGTAATGATTCCACAGATTCTTTCAACTCATTTACTTTTACTTTAAAAGCAATGTACGAATAATTTAGATTCAAGTACTTAAACGCAGCATTATGCATTAAAGGAGAAAATGAATGTTCCACGGGATCTCCTATAATACAAAAAGTCTTTGAAGATTTATCTGCGGCTACTTTTTGATTGGAGGTATCCACACTAAGACTGCTCATGACTCTATTCAGAATAGTTTGTAAAGCATATTTATTCTAAAGGACTCGATTATTATAATCATCATTGGCAGGTCTGATTCTCGACAACCTTTTCTCAAGTCAAATTCTGGCGGTGTTTTTTTCTATTTGTCCTTCAATTTGATTTGTTTTGTCCACTCCTTAATTATATCAGCTTGGAAGTTCAATTTCATTTGAACTTATCATTAGATATTTCACGCTATAAATATTGCTGTGAGTGGCAATAGTCATAAATCACATCCTTGTCTTAAATGGACGACATGAAGTGATCCTGATCAAATGCTAATTATCCTCTGTACCATAGGCTCTATGAAGTTGTTCTAAAATAATATTAACTCTCTATTTATGATTTGAAGTACAAACTCTTATTTTCTCCTGATTTGAATTGGTTCAAGAAAATTTACTAATTAATGAACGTGGTCTTGAGAACTATGACAAATTGTGCAACGTTATTTGTAAGGATGATTGCGATATGGTAGACATCTATAAAATGGTAAAATTAAGAATTGGTTAAAGAAAATTTCTAATTTATCGCAATCCTTTATCAAACCAATTTACTTTTAAACAAATCATAAATTGATTTCATTTGGTCTATCGACAATTGACCTGGGGCTATAGCTGCGCCAAGTGATGCATAAGTAAATGGGGCATCACCTACCACCGTGCACAAAACTCTACTTAATACACCCATTTCGCCCATTGCGAATGCAACCAAGTTAATATGAGTATCAATTGATCGATTTAAACTTAAAATTTTAATTGAATCGTCTATGGATTTAGCGGTAGTAACTATTTTCACAAGTGGGCTGTAAATTTGCATATTCTTAACTTGTTCTAGGAGATAATCAAATTCAGGAGTCTGCAAAAAATCATGCCAACTTACCAGAATTCTGGGATTTTCATTTTCAACAAGATCGGCTATAAGGTCGTTACTAGAAATTAAATTGTATTCGATATCAACTAGAAATGGGTTTCTATGTATAAAATTGTCTATTATTTCAGCTCTTTTCTTGGGATCATTAGGAAATTTCCCACCTTCATTTTCAGGTCTGATTGTATAGATGCATTTATCTTTATATTTTGATAAAATATCTAAATAATGATCTAGATTTTCGAAATCTCTAAGGTAATCAAATCGGCACTCGATTATGTCTGCTCCCATGTTTAGCGCCTCATTGATCTTGTTTAAGGTCGATTCCAAATTTTTGCTATCATCATTATCCTCTGCTACAGGAATCGATGCACATAATTTTCTTTTGGTAGACAAGATTAGATGATTAAAGAACTAACATGATATCTTTATGTCTTTCTCGCTATTCAAATATTCTAGTTAGGTTTGATGAATGTCTTGTTTGTTACTCTCTTTTATTTTTATTATTGCTATCCCAATTACATATAGTAACAACATTGGTACTGAGATAAACCACATCGTTATTCCACTACCATCAGGTGTTATTATCGCACCAAACAGGATTATTATCAATAGCGCGTATTTAAGATTCTTTATCCAAAATTGTAGACTGACAAGACCACTAGCTGTGAGCATGAACATAACGAGAGGTAATTGAAAGGATATTCCAAACGCAATGAAAAACTGCAGTGCAAAGTTAATGAAATCAGAGATATTTAAAAAAGTAAGGACACCAATTGTTTGTCCGTATTCATACAAGAATGTAAGAGTGATCGGGATAGCCAAATAAAAAGAGAAAACCATTCCGCTTATGAAAAGAACCGAAGTGGGTAGTAAAAAAGTAAAGAAAGCCCTTTCTCTGCTTGTAAAAGACATAGCAGGGCTAATGAATCCAAAAACTTCTCTAACAATTAATGGGATTGAACAAGAAACCGAAATTAAAATCGCAACATAAATTTGAGCATAAAGTGCTTGTCCCGGCGCTGTCTGAATCAAATCTACACCTTTCGGAATTAGGCTGTTACTTAAGAATAAAGTCACTTGACTGGCAATATTATTATAGACCGTCGGGACTAAGAAATAGAACGAATAATTATTCACAGTCACCAGGTGAATACCAAAGACAGTACAAGCAATCATTATTGCTATGGTAATGACTATAATCCTCAAAAATCGATTTCGTAGTTCTTTTACATGATCAATGAATAGCATATCGCCAGGTGCCATTTCCCTTAGACTCATGTACCAAAAAAAAGTAAAAAATATAAACTATACTTAATCCTAGCGTGATTAAAAACGACTCAAGTATGAAATTATCCTTTACTCTTTAATTTTATACAACATGCGAAGCTATTTTCTTCCAATTTGCTATGAGGGCTTCAGGTCTAATATGAAGATCCTCACTCATGATTCTTTTTTTGGCCAAGTCGACATACTCCTGTTTAATGTCTATCCCAAGAAAATGTCGATCAAGATTGTAAGCCACCTTTGTGGTTTGACCACTTCCATTAAATGGATCCAACACTATGTCTCCATTGTAAGAATAAATCTTGAGTAAACGATAAGGTATTTCCTCAGGAAATGGGCATGGATGTTCAATATAGCCTGGCGGTACCGGAGCTATATGCCATACGGAATTAGCAATCTCTTTGGTCCACTCTTCATGAGTGGCCGGTAGGATTTCTCTTCTTTGATTGCGGCCGCTTTTCACGTCGCCCTTTCTTAACACCAAAATGAATTCATGCATGATATTTGCCCTATAGTATTTTGGATACGGGTTTATGACAAATGAGCCATAACGGTTAGTTCCACCAGTTACTTTATGCCAAATTATTTCTTCATGAAGACTCCAGTTTCCGCCGGGGGTTACTAATCTAGATAATAACAAATGGGGCAGGGGAATTAATGTTCCATTAACAACTTCGTTTGCGATCACAATACAGCAATAACCACCTTCCTTAGTTACGCGATACACCTGATTGTTAAAAATAGTAACCATGTTATCTAAATACTCGTCCAAACTGACCTTTTGAATTCCTCTATAATACTCTGTATTCTTTTTTGAGGCGTGTAAATCATAGTCTATGGCATTTCCATAAGGAGGCGAGGTCACTGTCAACTGGATACTCCCAGATGGAACATTTTTTAATATCTTTTCACAGTTTCCTAGCAAAATTTTATCGTATAGAGATTCGGACCTGATTAGCACAAATCCTGATTTTATACAAGGTCAATAATCACATTACTCTAAAAATTTATACTGATTGATAAAAACATTTAACAAATATTATGAAGCTATTTAATCATTTCTCGAGGATATATTCGTTTGAAACCTCCATACCGAAATGTCTACCTACAGACGGAAAGGAATACACCAGTATCTTATCACCGCGCTTTGCATGTGTGACCGGCAGAATTTGACCACTCTCATTTAGGAATCTAATAGTTTCAGCATTTTGGACTATGATGGTTCCCATTTCATCATCATTAATTGCAGCTCTAAAAAGACGTAACGGTCGAGATTCTATTTTAGCTCTCCCAACGCCGACCATTCTGGCTTCCCCTTTGGTGTTCACTATCATGACCTGGCTCCCAGACTCAAGCTCTGACAAATACTTTGTAGTTCCATCTGGAGTTATAGTGTAACAATGTACTGCTCCCGCGTTCACTCTAAAAGGACGGGGGGATGTAAAGGACGACCCTATAGACTCGTTGTGAATTAGGAACAAAAAATTCGACTTATTTCCAACCAGCATTCCTTCGCCCTCAGCTAGCATGGAGACAGTATCGATGCACACTCTTTCTCCCATTCCTACTTCTTGTATTTCTTTTATTTCTGCAATTTTTATCTGAAACGAAGATTTCTTGATGATATTTCTTGCTCTAACTATTTCCTCTTCGCTATTTGTAGACATTATTACTCCATCTACCCCCAATTCTAAAACAGTGAATAGAGTTTCAACTTCGTCTATGGATTTTGCGACAGCGAATATTTCGGTTCCAGTATTTTGGAGCGAGGCTATGACATTTTCAAGTGGTATTATCCTCCAATCATCCAAATCGATAATGACAAATGACAAATGAAACCTATCAATAAAGCCCTTCATTTCGTCTATATCTCTATTACTGGTAATCTTTTTGTATACCCCTATTTTTGTTCCTGAAGTGAGATTTCCTGAGCTGATTTTTTCAAGCAGTTGCTCGGATTCAACAATCATGTAATCTGCATCTGGGGAATTGAAAATAGTTTTGATTTTATTTGAATTTTGGTCCAGACCTTCAAGCTTCTCTGAGGGATCGACATAAATCAAATCAATTTCGTCTTTGACTCGAGTAAGTAGACTAGCGAAATCTACAAATTCATTTTTTCCAGGTAATAAGGGGATACCTGAAAGATCAGAATAAGAATAGATTAATGGTTTTAATATTATTTTTTTGACTTTTGTCTTATTTTTATTTTCTTCCGCTTTTCTTAGATTTGGTTCGGCCATAGTGCTTGTTCTCTATGATTATAGCATGCAAGGCTTTTATTATTTCATTTGGATTATTGTGCTGAAAAATATTTCTACCAAAAGTTACGCCTATTGCTCCGCCCTTCATCGCATCATTGCACATTTGCAATATATCATTGTCTGAATTAGCTTTTGGCCCTCCTGCAATGACAATAGGCACAGGACATGATTTTGTGACTTCTTTAAAGGAATCTACGTCGCCTGTGTAAACCGTCTTTACTATATCAGCACCTGCTTCAGCGCCTATTCTGGCTGTATGAGCAACTATAGTCGGATCATGCGGGTTGGTAATGTTGTCACCCCGAGGATACATCATCGCGATCAATGGAATATTCCATTCATTGCATTCATCAGATACTTGACCCAACTTGTACAACATGCTTGGCTCCTCTTTGGAGCCAATATTAATATGCAAAGAAACAGCATCGGCTCCTAGCCTTATGGCTTCTTTCACCGAGCCCATCAAGATTTTGTTGTTAGGATCGGGACCAAGGGAAGTAGCAGCTGACATGTGAGCAATTAATCCTATAGAAGGTGGTGTAGGCAGAGATTTTATTATCCCTTTATTTAATAGAAAACAAGTTAAACCCGAATCCTGAGTTTGGGTTATGAGTTCAGAAATATTTTGGATTCCCTTTAATGGGCCACTGCTTATTCCGTGATCCAGCGGGATGCACAACATTTTTCCATTTTTCAATATACGATTGAGCCGTATTTCTTTCCCAAGGACCATAATACAAGAAAAATTATGAACCTATTTAAAAGTGATATGGTTGATTTAATGAAAATTATCCATATCCATTCACAGTTTCACTTTAAAATTTTGCAGATAGGCGGAAATGTTGTTTTATGTTGATTGTTTTTCATCCTGCGGTGAATATCTTGAATTTCCTCTAAAGGCAATCCTAGGAATTCATTTGAAATATTTTCTTGCACGCTGTTCTGGAAATTATGGAATTTCTCAAAGAATTGGAGAATTGTATCTAGTTGGATGAATGGTAATCCTAAATCGTCTTCAGTGAATTGGTCAGCCCACAGTCTTGCACTACTCTTCTTAGCTATTACTGAGTCAGGAATTTCAAGGTAATTTGCTAAACCTACCAATTGAGTCTTGTACAAGTCTCCTAGAGGAAGTAAATCCGCAGCTCCATCTCCGTATTTTGTAAAATAACCAAGCATTAACTCGGTCTTATTTGACGATCCTAATACCAACCTTCCCAATTGGCCCGAGTAATAATACAACATACACATTCTGACTCTGGCAACCAGGTTCCCAGTCAATAAATTATTACCTGTGTCCTTAACTATTTCTAAGAAACTATCTTTGGGTTTATTTATAAAAATTTTTTCATAATCAATTTTCAAAGTTGAACATATTCTAAGAGCATCTTCGATGTCACTTGATGGTGTTACATCTTCATCTGGCAATATTAATCCCTTTACTTTTTTTGAGCCAATCGCGCCTGTTGCTAAATATGCCAGCACGGCAGAATCTATTCCTCCAGAGATTCCCAAAACTACTCCATTTGATTTTCTAGAGTCGGTTTCTTTTTTTATGAAATTCATAATTTCCTGGCTTATTGATTCAAAGTTCATCGAATTTGAAGTCATTGTTAGAAATATCATATTAATTTTGTCATGTAGTCTTATTTGGTTTGGACGCTGTTGTGAAAACCTATCAGAAAAGAGAGATTGCTTTGAATTAATAGAATTATTTTAATATGCAGAATCAATATTAAAATTAAGGTCATTGGATACACGCAATATAGGTTTAAGGAATATCGAGGTAGCGGACACAAAGATATGTTCAATCGATGGTGAAAATGGAAAATTAATCTATAGGGGTTATGACATACTTGACCTGGCAAATCATTCTACTTATGAGGAAACAGCATTTCTCCTATTATTTGGAGATTTACCAATAAAAGAGGAACTTAATGATTTTAACTCAAAATTAACTGAGTCACGAAGAATTCCTGATTCAGTTACCAAGAACATGAAAAATAAACCAGTCACAGCACATCCAATGGATGTCCTACAGTCGTCAATATTAGACCTAGCGGATTATGACCGCAACAGGCTAGATGAGGGGAAAACTGTCAACATTGAAAGGGCTGTATCATTAATTGCAAAGATCCCTACTATTGTTGCTGCATGGGACAGGATTAGAAACAACAAAGATGTGATAAAGCCACTTGAAGATAATTCTCATGCACATAATTTTTTGTATATGCTTAGGGGAGAACATCCAAAACATGAAATATCAAAGATATTTGATATTAGCCTAATTTTACACGCTGAGCATAGTTTTAATGCCTCAACTTTCGCTGCCCGAGAAATAGCGTCAACTCGTGCAAGTATATATGCAAGTATAGGTGGTGCGGTGGGTGCTTTGTCTGGGGAACTCCATGGAGGAGCTAATATTCAAGTGATGAAGATGTTGCTAGAGATTGGGGATGTAGACAATGTTGAAAAATGGGTCCAAGCTAGGCTAGTAAAAGGAGCAAGAGTAATGGGAATGGGACACGCAGTGTACAGAACAACCGACCCAAGGTCGGAAGTCCTTTCAACACTCTCTAGGGCCATTTCTAAAGAAAAAGATACAAAATGGTATGATATGACCGAAAAAATCGAAGAAGTCACAAAGAAAGTAATGCATCAGACAAAGAAGATGCTGATTTACCCTAATGTTGATTTGTATAGTGCCTCATTATACTATAGTCTAGGAATTCCGATTGATCTAAATACACCAATATTTGCTATATCTAGAATAGCTGGATGGAATGCTCATATTATTGAAGAGAAATTTGCTGAAGCTGCCCCAAAACCAGCGCTTTATAGGCCAAAGGCAGTATATGTTGGTAGGTACTGCGGCCCGATGGGCTGTGAATATGTGAGTCTTATCAATCGAAAAACTCAAAATCCCTAAATATTCTGATAGTCAATCCAAATAGAAAGGGTTGTGCTTTTAAATTTATAAGGACCATCAAATTTCTCTAATTAATATCGTTGAATTCCTTAGGCAAGAACAATGTCAAATATAGTGATGTTGGGATAGACGTTGATAAAATAAAGTCAATTCAAAATTTAATCGGGAAAAGTATCACAAGTACACATCTATTACCAACAAAAGGTAAAGTAATTTCTGGATATGGTCACTATGCTGGACTTATTGAATTTAACAAAAAAATAATGACCTTGCACACCGATGGCGTTGGATCAAAGATCTTGGTAGCACAAGCCATGAACAAGTATAACACGATTGGTATCGACTGTATAGCTATGAATGTTAATGACACGGTTTGTTTAGGAGCTACTCCAGTAGGGTACCTTTCTTATGTAGCCTTGGAAAAGACTAATCATAATTTGCTAAAGGAGATCACTAAAGGCTTGGTCAAGGGGGCTGTTGTGTCAAACGTAGCAATAGTTGGAGGAGAAACAGCAATACTTTCTGATATTATTACCGGTCAAAAGGAAGGTCATAATTTTGATCTTGCAGGAATGGTTCTGGGGATATTAGAAACTAAGAGAAAAATGATCCTTGGCGACAAGATTAGACCCGGTGATGTAATAATAGGAATAAAAAGTTCTGGAATCCATTCTAATGGATTGACTCTAGCAAGAGAAGTTTTGCTTAAGCATCACGGTATAAACGACAAACCCGATTTCATAAATAAATCAGTAGGAGCCGACTTATTAACACCTACCACCATATATTCAAATGTCATCCTTAAAATAGTTGAAAAATTTGCAACGAAAATACATGGATTGGCACATATCACAGGAGGTGCATTTACAAAGCTTAAAAGATTGAATGAACGTGTTGATTATGTTTTGGATAATTTGCCTGCTATTAATGGCGTATTTAAGCAAATTATGGTGGATGGAAACATTTCAGAAAAAGAAATGTATAGGACTTTTAACATGGGCATCGGATTTTGTGTAATTGCAGCAAGAGAATCAGCGGATGAAATAATTGAAACCATTAATAATGAGAAAATGAAATCTAGCATAATCGGAAACATTAGAAGAAACGGGAAGGGTAATTCATTCATTAATTCATCAAGTGATAATGAAATGAAAATAGTCCAATTATAAACAAAATATATATTTTACTATATTGTTTGTCAAATATCAATTGATAGCAAAAATCGTTTTAATTTACACCGAAAAGCTAAATAAAAAATAGGAAGTATTTTGCATTGAGAATAAGATAGTTTCTTTTTTCTTGTTTAGATGCTGGAAGATATCAACTTAATTTGTCAAAAATTTTCATATTGAGATCGTAATTTAAGGACTTTGAAAAGTGACAAATAGAATTAGAGAAATTTACTGGTATTTCTCTAATAAATTTACGGATGTTCTGGTCAGTTTTAGATTCCTAATGGTATTCTCATCCTCATTCCTATCGCTGTTGCCGCCTCCTTATTTCTCGTAATTTAGAGGAAAAAATTCCAGGTAAGTAGGAAGAGATATTTAGTCGTATAATAGATAGATTTTCAGAGGGAGACATTCGCTAGATTGTTTGTAAATGCGTCTCGACATAATGCTAAAGATGATAACCAATATCAGCAGATATGCAAGGAAATTGCAAATGATATCTTATCTAGGAATGATGGCAGTAATTTGATGAGTATTAGTGAGATAAATAAACTAATAAAATCAAAATCCTCTCTATATAAACTACCAAGTATTCCAAAATATGCTGAAATAAACCGATTCATTCCAATCACTAGTCAATATAAAAGACTATTAAGGAAAAAGCCTGTGAAGACTCGGTCAGGAATTGCGGTTATTACAGTTATGCCTATGCCCTACGATTGTCCTCATGGGAAATGTATTTACTGTCCGGGTGGGAAGGAGTATAATACACCCCTTAGTTATATCGGTACTGAACCTTCTACCAGATTCGCTCAAAGAGTTAAATATGATTCTTATGAACAGATTCGTTACAAGATAATGCAATTGATGGAAGGGGGTCATGAGGTTAGTAAGGCAGAATTAGTTATAGTTGGAGGAACGTTTCCATTTTATCCGAAGGATTACCAAATTTATTTTGTTAAAAGATGTTATGATGCCCTTAATTCTATTAAGCATATTGATCTTGCGATCCAAACACCAATTGCATATTCTGGTAGCCTAGACGAGAACACTATCTTTTCACTAGATAGTTCTAAGAAGGCCAGCACATTTAAAACCAACTCGCTCTTATTGTCACTTAATAAATCAAAGGAACAAAATGAAACGGCTTTTGTAAGATGTGTTGGTCTCACCATTGAAACAAAACCTGATTATTGCAAAATGGATCATATCAATATGATGCTAGAACTCGGAACGACTCGAATTGAGCTAGGCGTCCAATCACTAAATGACTCTGTTTTTAAGATGGTTAATCGAGGTCACACCATCGATGATGTTTATAGAGCATTTTATGAGGCGCGCAATTCCGGTTATAAGATTGGGGCTCATATGATGCCTGGATTGCCGGGTTCTTCTTGTGAACAAGACTTGAATGATTCAAAGAATTTGTTTGAAGATGAAAGGCTAAAACCAGATATGTTAAAAATCTATCCCACCCTTGTAGTACGAAATACCGGGCTATACAAATTATATCAAGAACAAAAGTACAAAAGTTATTCTACAAACGAATTGGTTGAACTTCTAGTAGAAATAAAGAAAATTATCCCACCTTGGGTAAGGATTATGAGGATACAAAGGGAAATAGAAGCGCCTGATATCATATCAGGTCCTAAAATAGGAAACATTAGACAGTTAGTGTTAAAAGAATTAAAAAGGCAAGGAATAAAGTGCAATTGTATCCGATGTAGAGAGATAGGACTTTATGAAAACAAAATAGAATTTTCAGACGATGATGTCTTGTTGTTTAGGACAGAATATAATGCATCTAGAGGAAGAGAAATTTTCTTGACTTTCGAGTTAAAGGATAGGACGCTCCTTCTAGGTTTTCTCCGGCTACGAATCATGTCTGATCCTCTTAGAAAAGAACTGCAAACAAAAACTGACTTTAAGACAGGATCCAGTGATAGCATCATATCTGATTCCCTAGTCAAATCATTAACCTCTGCAATTGTGCGAGAGATACATGTTTACGGAACAGTCGCGAAGGTAGGCGAGCAGGTTTCGAAGAAACAACAACCTTCATCGACTAAAACTAAATCCGTTATAAAGGTTAGAAATGGTGATACCAGCAATGATAGTATTCAAAGTATGTTTAATTTTCCTGCTATTGCTGGTAGTTTAGTTCCTAAAATTCAAGTTAAATATCAACACAAAGGTCTTGGACGACGTTTATTAGCTGAAGCTGAAAGAATCTGCAAAGAAGAGTATGGTTTGAAAAAAATTTCAGTAATCAGTGCTGTAGGAACCAGAGATTATTACAGGAAATTTGGATATACTAATAATGGTCCATATGTTACAAAATTATTATAGGGCATATGAGTAGTTCTCCTGAAAATATAATTGGGAAAGGAACTTGGATTGATAAAATTGCTTATACCTTAGTCGAACGGGAAAAAAAACTCGGGAGGTCAACCTATAACATCAAGGTTGAAAGCGGACTAGGTGCATCCGGCATCCCCCATATAGGAAGCATGGGCGATGCTGTAAGAGCCTACGGGATTTCATTGGCTCTACAAAATCTCGGTTATGCATCAGAACTAATAGCGTTTTCAGATGACCTAGATGGATTAAGAAAAGTACCAACTGGCCTTCCCAAATGGCTAGAAAATCACATTTGTAAACCGGTATCTACAATACCCGACCCATTTGGTGATTGTCACGACTCGTACGGCCAACATATGAGTAGATTGCTATTAGAAGGGTTAGATTTGGCTGGAGTAAAGTACACCTTTAAAAGCGGTACCCAAACTTACAGGAGTGGAATACTAACAGAGCAAACTCACACAATACTATCAAAAAGCAAATTAATTGGTGATAAAATTGCCGAATCTACTGGTCAACAAAAATATCTCAAATTTCTTCCTTACTTTCCTATTTGTGAGAATTGTAACAGACTGTATGTTGCCAACTCGATTGATTATTTAGAAAATGAGAAAGCAGTGACTTATTCATGTACCGGAAATACAATTGGAAAAAAACTAATTCAAGGCTGCGGACACACCGGTCAAGTTAAGATACAGAGTGGGAACGGAAAACTGGCTTGGAAAGTTGAATTTGCTGCCCGATGGCAGGCATTTGACATTAAATTTGAAGCGTTTGGCAAAGACATTATGGATTCTGTAAAAATAAATGACTGGATCTGCGATGAAATTTTGAAATTTAGTCATCCATTGCATGCAAAGTATGAGATGTTTTTAGACAAAGGTGGCAAGAAAATAAGCAAATCCGCTGGAAATGTCTTGACCCCACAAATGTGGCTAAAATATGGAACACCAGAATCACTCCTATTATTACTGTATAAAAGAATTTCAGGGACTAGACATGTAGGGATTGACGATATACCTGCACTCATGGATGAGTACGATTTATTTGAAGATATTTTCTTTGGAAGAATAAAGGAGCCAAATGATAGCAAGCGATTGAAAATAAACGGGGTCTACGAATATATCAATCACATTCGTCCACCAGTTGATGATTCATCCTCCATACACATCCCTTACCGGATATTAATACAACAGGCAAATTTATTTAAGAACCAAAATCAGGGATCAGACCAGTTACTAAATATCATATTTGATAGACTAAAGAAATATCGTCTGGTAAAGGAAGAAGACATTAAGAAAAAGGATCTAATCAATAAAATAAAACTTGCTATAAACTGGGTGGGAGATTTTAATGACCTCAACGAAGGTGAAGGTGAGGGCAACGTTATTAGAGCCAATGAAAAGGTAGAAATGACCAGCATTCAGAAGGACGTGGTTTCTAAAATAGGAAATGAGTTAACTAATTTGGCATCAAACCTAGAAAATAAGAGTAAGGATTCTAAAACTCAAGACGACGATTTGGCCCAAGAGGTACAAACTATAATCTTTAATAACGCAAAAAATAACAATCTTCAACCTAAAGAAATCTTTAAACTATTGTATAAAATTTTAATAAATTCAGAAAAGGGTCCTAGACTTGGGAACTATATTGTGGACCTTGGTATAAGTAATGTGGTAAAAGTAATAGAGAAGAGAACTTGACTTTATAGGAAAGAGTTGATCACATATCAGATTTTTATGTTGATGGAAGAATAACGATGTCAATTATTTCACTACAAGCTTTTAGGAATGTCCTTTATGAGTATCAAAATTTAATCATCGTATTTGGATTAATTATTTCATTTTCGGGAGGCAGTTGGGATATAACATTTCATATTTTGAGCCAACCCGAAAGTTTCTTCTCATACCCACATAGTCTTGTCTATACTGGAATTTTTATAGTAATCAGCATATTTTTCATTAATTTTATAAAAAACATTTCGAACGAAAATCCAAATAGGAAAGCCAATTGCATAATATTATTAGGTGCTGTTTTAATTCTTGCAGCTGGACCATTTGATTTCTCCTGGCACTTAAAGTTCGGTTTAGACGGCCTTCTTAGTCCACCTCACGTTACGTTGCTGACTGGGTGGATGTTAGTTGGATTGGGTAATCTTCGAATCATAAATAATTTGGTTTATTTAAATTTAAGGAACAGGAGATCAGAGAAGAACAGTTCTGTTGTTAGGGCAGAGGTAAACTATCAGGAGTATGATAGAAATGATCATGAAGATTCAGGCACGGTCGATTACGCAAACAAGCCAGGCAAGGAAAAGCTCGCACTTCTTAAAATTCAACTTTTCCTTAATCTTTCTTTTATCTTGTTAATTTTATCTGGATTTATCTACTTTTTTTCGCTACCTTTTTCAGAAACTCAATATTACAATTACAACCCGGATCCACTAGTTGCTTTTTTTGTCTATAGTCTTGGGTTCCCACTCTTGTTTTCTAGCTTTTTCTTAAGGATATTGAAAAATTATCCAGATTTTGATGAAATGATCCTTTTAGTTGGAAGTTTTTATGTAGTAATCATGCTTTTGACTCAGATCACCTCAAATCCATTTTTGTTTGTTTATTCAGCGTACTATATGTTAAATGTAATACCATTTGTGATAATTTATCTGCTTAACAAGAAGCAAAAAAGAAAAACATTTTCCAAAATGAATGCTCTAGCATTACCAGTAAGTAATTCTAAAGACAAGACGGAAAAATACATGAATGCAAAAATGTATATTTTCTATGCACTAGTACTAGCAATTTCATCATTTACAATATGCTTTCCACTCAATACCTACATATTAAATGAAGAACTATATGGATATTTGGTATACCAGAACCTAGTTTCCAAAGTGTACAATCAACTATTTGGAGACTACTTTATAATTATCATGGGTATATCAATAGTTGGCGGGCTTTTGGGATTTTCGCTGGCTATAAATAATGGGATTGTTAAGGCTTCAAAGTATAAGGTAATTCAATTTCGTCAATATTTTGCAGAGCATAGACATGGAGGCCGATGACTATCTTTTGTAATACAAGTGAAATCATAAAGTAGTAGTTTTGGTGAACGTAATGATAAAATATATTTTGTGCGCTTCCTATATCCAACCATGAGAAACAACAGATTGCCATCCATTTCTGATATCGTTTCAGAGTCGAAGGAAGAAAGGATTATTTACTATAGAAAATTCTTCGCTGAATTGAGACTAAATAGGTTACATTTTCAATTAACAATTTTGAATTATTTCTCTAGTCTGGATGTGCCAGAAAATAGCCAGTCTTTTGCAAACGAGCTTGAAAATTATATTTCCTTTTTTAAAAAAATGGATGATTGGCTAGAAAATTTAAAACTTGAGGGGTTATACCTTGAATTTCAAGAACAATGCTTAGATGAGATTAAAGCCATAGAACAGATCATCCAAAGCTATGAATGTAAGATGAAAAATTAAGGACCGGTTTTATTCTCAAATCCTCCTAGATTAGCTAGGATGACATTAACAATTTTTTCGTGATCTGCTTCTTTCTCAAGTGATAGTCTAATTATGTGCCCACTGATTGGAAAAGAAAGCATTTTAATTTTTTTCCTGACTGTCAGGGAATAAACCACCTCCCCTAATTTAGAGTCAAAATCAGTATGTAGTTTTGAAATTAGGGCAAATTCCATGTATATTTTTACAGATTCAGTCTCAGATTCCAGTGAAATTTTCCCAGGTCTCATTCCACCATACACCAATCTGCCCATATCGTCTATCAATCCTACGAATCTGATGGCTGGGTCTAGTCCTATAATAAAATCGTAAATAGTTTTATAGTCTAATTTATTTTCCTTGATCAATACTTTCACCGACTAGAATCAAATGCCAGACCAGCATATTTAGCTTTGGTAAAAATCGTTAGGAAGCAGTTTCCTGAATCCTCCACTAAACTCACATACCAATTAGACACCGGGCTTGAAAACTAATGTACTACATATTTGGTGCGCCGTTGAATAACAACAACCAATTAAAATTTCTTAAGTTGAAAGTGTTGAAGGTAATTGAGATAAAAGAACGTCGATGTGAATAGAGTTCAGTTTAAACTTGTAAATGGGGTGACAACAAATCCTTTTGTTGTTACAACCTAATCCTAGCAAGTCAATCATATTGAAAAGCAAAAGTGAGGTTGGCTGACTATGGATTAAAGCACGACCCCACTTTTACTGATGCGTGCCGATCTTTCTAGACCAGTTCGTATTTAAGAATAATCATTAAAGTATAAAAAGGATGATCATTTCGTTGGGAATTCATTTGGGAATTCAATAAAAACTATCACGTTGTAGAAAACCAACTAAAGGTTTAACCCAAGATCTTAATGTGGAACGAAAAGAAAAGAAAATAAATAGTTAGAAAATTAATTGCCACGTTGATCCATTTGGACATTGTGATGTTTTAATGGCTTGTTAAAAGAGTATTAATACGAAAATAATTTTTTATGTTCTAAGCATTCCTATTTTTTATGCGACAAGTCTTGAGGATACAACAAGACAAACTGCTCGCAATCATTTAGACTATAACAAATCGAACCGAGGTTCATGACTTATTGCTTAATGATTAGCCTACCTAGATATTTTCATATCAATCTTACTACGAATTCAAGATAGAAATTAGCCGAATTTGGCATTGCACTGCTTTGTTGCCTAATTATGAAAATCGTCATCTGATGATTTTTTCTTCACAATATAACGCGAAATCCGTTAATCCTTTATAATCACATATGACCAAAAAAGTCAAGAAATTAACAGAAAATTGAATTAGGCAACAAAGCACATTGCACTACAAATTATATTTAAGGATCATTCAATGAAATACAATTCAAATGCAAAGAGGATTCAAGGTCTTAATTATAAGTGGTGCTCTATTCTTATCTTCAATAATTGTATTCTTTATGTGGGGGATGTCCTTTAGTGGTATGTTCATTCAGAACAATCCAACTCTCTCAACAAACCAAATAACACTTGATCCATTAACGGCTTATAATTCCAGTATTTTCATTAATTCTACTGATAAGCTGCTCACTATTACTATTGATTCTATTGACAATGATCAGGTAGTGCTTAATGAATTAGTAACTGATCCAAATGGAAAAATTGTATCTAATTCTACTTTTATAAAAACCTATTTTTCTACTATAACTCCAAATTCAACTGGAAGGTATGATATTTCGGTGTTTAACCTAGACCAAAACAACAAGGCCTCAGTTTATCTATTTTTCGGGAATTTGCCCTTCTTAAAGGAGAACGGTGAAATAGACCTAAGTAGTTTTGGTGGCCTGGTTTTAGGAGTAATTTTATTTATCGGAGGATTGATAAGTTTTATTATCGGTATAATTCTATATCTTAAGGATAGAAACAAAGAAAAGTACCGTGGTTTCATACCTAGATAAAGCTAACATATTTTGATCTCATTACCTTGGTCCAAACAAGCCCTTTAATTAAAAGTGTAATAATGTTGCAAAAGGCGGTCCTATAAGAAGCCTTACTTTGAGATTTCCAGATACAAGAGAAAATGACACAAACATTCAAAATTTTCTGATTTATTAGTATGGTATGAAAAGGAATTATCTAATAAATTATTCTTATGTGAACACGAA
>JAKDMR010000283.1 GCA_030452275.1 Candidatus Nitrosocosmicus sp.
GCTGTGCCCCTTGTACCCGTGCAGTAGCAGCAGGTGAAGACCTAAGAGCTGGCAGATGGTGGTGGGAAAATGATTTTCATAAAGAATGTGGACTACATTGGAATAAGAGTTAAGTTAAGTTAAAAAAAGTCAAGCTAAGTTTAGTATAGAATCGGCCTTTACGAATTAAGATAAGGAGGGCAAAGCAAAGCAAATAAGAAAAAAAAGAAAGAAATAACCTCTATTATTTCATAGAAAGATGCTTAGACCACATGGTAGTAGTTTAACAAATAATTTTATAGATCTGTCTAGAATTGACAAGGATTTATTCACAATAGATGTGGATACCGGATTAAAAAAGGAAATAGAAAATATTTCATTTGGAGTATTTAGTCCATTGAAAGGATTTATGAATGAAGAAGATTTTACTAGCGTAGTAAAAAAAGGGAGACTATCTAATGATTTACCTTGGACAATTCCTGTTATTTTAGATGCCAATGAAGAGTTAGCAAAAAAAGCAAAAGATTCGTCACAAGTTGCTTTACGTAACAACGATCAAATTTTTGGAGTAATGCAGGTAGAAGAATTGTACAAATATGATAAAACTCAAAGCGCTAAATCCGTTTTTCAAACTGACGATCCATCGCATCCCGGTTTCAATAAATTTGTTACAATGCAGGATATACTTATTGCAGGAGAGGTTAAAATAGTCAATACTCCCAACAATAAATTTTTAGACAGATTTCGCTTAACTCCTGCAGAATCTCGAAAAGAGATTGAAGATCAAGGTTGGAAGAGTACTGTTGCATTTCAAACCCGAAATGTTCCACATGTGGCTCACGAAATGTTACAAAAAGCTGCATTAAACATTTACGATGGCTTATTTATAAATCCTTTAATAGGTAAAAAAAAAGTAGGAGATTTTAAAGACGATGTAATATTGAATTCCTATACAGTCTTGATAGATAGTTATTATCCCAAATCTAGAATCATTTTTTCTACCTTACATACCGAAATGAAGTACGCCGGGCCAAGAGAAGCTATTCATCATGCTATTATGCGTCAAAATTTTGGATGCACTCATATAATAATAGGCCGAGATCATGCCGGCGTAGGTAATTATTATTCCCCATTTGCAGCTCACGATATTTTTAAAGATTATCCAGAACTTGAAATCGAACCTATCTTTTTTCCATCTTTTTATTTCTGTAAAAAATGCCATAGCTATGTTAACGAACGCACATGTCCTCATGATTTGGAATATAGAGAAGAATTAAGCGGAACCAAAATGCGAAAAATGTTTTCCTCAGGCGAATTACCACCTTCACATCTAATGAGACCTGAAATTTCTAAAGTAATATTATCCTATCCAAGACCATTTGTGGATTGATTAGCTACTCATTTTACAAATATATAATCGCATTATGAAGAATTAGTATGATAATAAATTATAAATTTTCGATTTTTAATTTATCATATTACCACATTTTCTTAGTTCTTGGTTTATGTTTAACCATTGTTATGGTGGTGAGTATTTTTTTTCAAAATCCATCCTTTTCTCAATTAACCAATGATTCTCAAGAATATCAAACAACCAAAACCAATGTCTCAGAAAGTTTTGTTTTGCCTTTTAATGATACTAATAATGATAGACGTAATCCGGTTGAATATGTTTTTGATGAACCAAAGGTAAATAATTGGATTATCTCGATATATAACAATCTTAGTTATTATAATAATAATGATTCTAAAACCATCATAAAAATTAGGGAGGCACCTCCTAGTGAGAAATTTATCGAATTGATGTTGTTTGGTGATCAATCCAAGAGATTCATAGTATCTGTGAATACAAATGACACTGGATATATGCGAATGTATGAAAACAATCAAAATGGATGGTCTAGCGACGGTCCAGTAACCGTATCTCATGCCAATGTCCAAGGATTGTCTGTTACTAACGGAAAAAGAATAGTATTAGATAAGCTTGGATTAAACGGATTCGACGTGGGATCTATAGAAGTTTATGGAAAAGATGAATCTTCAAGGCCTAATTCTACATTTGGAGGCTCTATCCAATTCGAAGTTCTCAGTGGTAATCTATCTGAATCCATTCTTTACTATATGCCATTAGTAATGATAGTGGGTGTAGGTGGAACCGTAATATTCTTGTTGTTTTGGAAGAAGCGGAATTAAAATTATTAAAACTAGCCCAAAATACTGAAACTTTCTTAAACCTTTTTTCCTGCTTTTATGTTTTCTTTATTTTCTTTATAATATTTGCAAATTTGTCTTAACTTACAGTAATTACATTTTGGTTTTAGCGGAAGGCAAATATTTTGGCCGTACCTCACAAATACAGAATTTAGCCTAATCCAATGTTTTTTGTCTATCAACGCAGACAATTCTTTTTCTGTTTCTTCTGGACTTTTTGTATTTACTATTCCTAGTCTATTGCAAATTCTATGCACATGGGTATCTACAGGTATGGCGGATTTTTGGAAGGCATATACGAGTACGCAATTTGCAGTTTTTCTTCCTACTCCTGGCAGTTTCAACAGTTCTTCTGCATCATCTGGTACTTGTCCGTGAAATTTACTTTCTAGAATGTTTGCAACTTCTTTTATTCTACCTGCCTTGATATTATAAAAACCGACGGATGATATCTCCTCTTTAATATCGTCTAAATTCGCTTTAGAAATCTCTTTTACTCCTTCATATTTCTTAAATAGTTTTATAAGCGCCTGCGTGGTATTTTCATCTCTTGTTCTAGATGAAAGAATAGTGCCAATCAAAATTTTAAACGGATCGCCTTTTTCATTTTTATGAAGGTCCTCCAAAGCAGTTAATCTCAAAAAGTTGTTGGTGCTTAAAGCAAATTCCATTTCACCAAGTATTTTTGAGATATCATACATTACAATAAATTATTTTTTGATTTCTTAATTTATTGTCTCCTCTTAATTCTTGCTCTTCCTGTCTTCCTGGGTGCAATATTACCTACTTTGGCACCAGGCGGAGTGTTTCTTCCAACAGACGACGGATGACCTATGTGTTGATGTCTTCCTCCACCATGTGGGTGATATACTGCTGCTTGAGCAATTCCTCTTACGACTGGGTATAATCTTCCTCTGGATTGCATATATTTTGCTTTATTACCTGCTTTAAGGAACGGTTTTTCCGATTTTCCACCTCCTGCAACAACTCCAATCATTGCACGACATTTGGGATTCATATTTAGGATCATTCCTGATGGGAACTTCACCTTTACGCTATCAACGGAATGTGAAAATACTATTGCTGATGATCCAGCTGCCTTTATCAATTTTCCACCGTCGCCACTGTTTTTTTCAATATTACAAACAAGTGTTCCATCTGGTATGGATCCCAAATCTAGAATATTTTTAGACAAAGGTTTTGCTCCGATTCCTATCTCAATTTTGCTCCCGACTGTTGTGCCTTCTGAGGCCGGAATATATGAATAATTATTGTCATCAAATTTAATTTTAGCAACTGGTGCATCTCTACCTCTTTCATGTACCAAATCCATTACAATACCATGATGAATTTCATTAATCTCAAAATTAGGATATTTAGTGGGAGCTATTTTTCCAGTTATAATTGCTCTAAATTGTTTTCCTCCTTTCCCTCTTCTTCTTACTAATGTCCTCTTTCCCAATTAAATCTAATATATCGATCTCAAAGGCCCGCTATTAAATTTATTCTTGATAGTTTTAGGAATTTTGATAGTATGACATAATTTCTATTGTAA
>JAKDMR010000284.1 GCA_030452275.1 Candidatus Nitrosocosmicus sp.
TTATAATAACATTCAATCAGACCAAGACAGATACTATGGCCAAATAAAGTTGGACTTTCATACCGCAAATAGAACTAATCAATTAATTACTTACTGAAATAATGTTCTTCTTTCTTTAACCGCGCCGACAATCTCAAAATTATTCCTTAATGTATTCCTTATTCTCTTGTTTGTAATTGATTTTGCGCGGCAGCCGCGCAAACAATGCATGATTCTCAAAATAACTCGAGAGAATCTAATAATACTACATTTTAACCATTTTTGAATTTACTATTCACCGCTTTATCTTGTTCTTATTTTGAATTAACCGTCGTTTTTTTCTGTATTTTAATAGAGTTTATAATGGTATTATAAAATAACTCATTAAAATCAAGTTTTATGATGCTATGTGTGTATCCTACTTATCATTTTTCATAAGTTATTCAACTTGATAACCTGCGTTAAAATATACCATACTTAAAAAATATGTTATAAATTAGTAAAGATGAGTAATACTAGAGATTTTATTTTGAATCAGGTAATGTGGATTGGAATATCAATAGGAATAAGTTTGTTGATATCACTATTTGTTCCGTTTCCGTATTCATTAATAGCCATAGTTGTAGTATTTGTTTTAATAGGTTATTACTTTAGAAAGAGTAGAAGAGCAGTTTGGAATAGAAACAGAACATAGAATATTTGAAAGTCTAGAATACCCGGTGAATTTGATAACTCGATTTAAGAATATAAAGTGTTTGGTAGTCTAGCTCGGTTTGACTGATAAAAAAGAAAATCCAAATCAAACGATGAATATCTATCTGGTGGTGATCAGTGATCTCTTCTTTTTTCTATTGAAAAACAAAGATAATCGGAAAACAGATAATCCGTGACTGACTACAACAACATTCGTTTTATTCTATCTCATTTTGATGGACAAGAGTTTCTATTCCCTAGATCCATCATGACATATGAAACCAAAGGTCAGGTTTTTGTCGATAATCAGGATCAAATGATGGATTATTTTAATCGCGCCGAATTTAAAGACTGTAGAATCAATGGATATCCATTTCATCATGAAAATGAAAGAAAGAAGTTGTATCCCAGTTTTATTTTCATAGATTTAGATTTGTCTTTATGTTCCACTTGCAAGTATCCAATTAGAAAGCTAGATTACATTCTCAAACAAACATTAAAGAAAATAAAAGAAGAGATTAATGGTCAACCTACAGTTTTATGGACAGGAGGCGGATATCATATTTATCAACCAATCAAAATAGTTACGGAGGATCAAAGAAAACTACATTTAGAAGATATCAAAGAAATCAAAGAATTTGTCCCGTTCTTAAGAAGTGATCTGACTACGGAGTTTATCCGTTTTGCCGCTAAATATTTTACTAATAATAAGGGGGATCCCAAACATAATCCTTCTATCCACTCTTGTTTAATTAGAATACCTGGAACTATCAATTCAAAGTATAATGAAACAGTAAAGGTAATTCAGAAATGGGATGGCATTGAAGCCATTGCAAGTCCTATATTATTACCATTCTTGGATCATCTAATACAAATAAAGATTGAAGATGAGGAATTAAGGAAAACAGACATAAGAACTGATTTAAAAGGAAATAAAAAGAACATAGTTTGGATTGAAAAATTATTGCAAACTCCTATTTCAGATCATAGGTATTACTGTTTATGGCACATTCTGATCCCTTATCTTATAAACATCAAAAGATTACCTAAAAATGAAGTAATTTCTATATTAGCAGAATGGTTGGATAAGTGTAATAAGTTAAACCAAGTTAGATGGAAATACCCACGGAGAATTGAAGAACAGTTAGGATATGATAAAGGCTATCCTCCTATTAGCTTAGAAAATCTAAAGAAAGAGAATTTTGAACTATACAAGTTATTGCAAATATAATCTACCGTTGCTTGTAAAGCCTTCACAGCCTTCACTGGTTTCACTTCTTTGTTGTTGAATTCAAATCGTTACTTTTTTTATACTTAGCCAAATTTGGTAAAACCATATTTTACCTGACATAGAATAAGGATTAAATATTCATATAAAATATTTGACTATTTCTTCCTTTCAAATCTTCTTAATGCTATGAACAAGGACCCAAATACGACCAAACTCGATAATTTTTCGACCTGATACAAATCTCCATTAGTGGCATTCGCAGGCAATGTCCATGATAAGGGAAGAAAGTTAAATGTACTTTGTTTCAACGCATTTGAAAAGATTGGGTTATTAAAAAATATATAGTCAATAAATGCGATAAGTAAAATTATTCCAAGTGACCATAAGAGAGGTAACTTAACGCTTTCACCATATAACGCAAAGATCTTGTACAAGAAATAAGGCATTGCGGTCAATCTGTAGATCGAATTATTTTTCTTCCATAGTGATTTTCTTATACACTCCATTTCACCTATAAAAAAATCCGACGATTCATTAAACAATAATTTGGTTTCAAAATTCTTCCTTAATTGATTGTAAATATTTGAAACTTCTCCAAAATTTTCTAATTTCCTGAGAAATAATTCATCAATAAGAAAATATCTATGCTTAAGTAATGATCTTCGTCTTATCCATTCGACGTTGTGAAATTCAAAAACAGATAAGTTAACTCCCTTGAAACTAGTACCGCTTAATGAGAGGGGTCGTTCCACAGTACCTACCATCCTTACTCTTTCTTTGAATGTTGAATAGTCGAACTTAATAGGAATTTCAGATTCGCTCTCAAAATGTCTTTCTGCATAAATAATTCTTGCAATTAATTTCTGATTGTTTACAGTAAGATCTTGATCTAATTCATTTTTCATAATAAAAACAAGAGCAAAATTCTTTCCTTTTACTTGGAACTTCTTTCTGAATCTATTGATCCCCAATATTTTATGTTTAAAACGATCGAAGATATTGAACTTTATAACAGAGCTACAAACCTTCAATTTCCAAGGAGTTACCTCAGCTGAATGACCTTCTTTGTAATTCGCATCAAACCTATTATTAAAGAAAGTTCTAAGCATCTCCATCCTCTCATCTCTGTAAAAACCAAAATTTTTTGGAATCCCTTTAGGGGTTTTGTGTATGGCTAAAACTTTTTCAAACGATGTAGGAAAGTTTGAGTTCACAAATTCAACCTCGCCATTAAAAATACAATTTAAAAAATCTGTCGTGGTCTTATCATAATCTATAGTTTGATTAAAGAAATAAGCCCCGTTGAAATCAACCATTCCATGAAAGGTACAGACGTTGAAAAGGTTTTTTCCTTTGAATCTTGTATCATAAAACGAAACTATATCATGGAAAATACATCTTTCAAATGTCAATTCTTTATAAAGGTTGATTTTGGAATTAATCTGAAATTTTGTCAATTTATGAAATTCACATTTATCGAATACGGCAGTTTCTGAAAAAGCTATCTTGAGGAAACATTCACCAAACCAAATAACTCTTTCCAAACTTATATTTCCCCTGAACTCACAATAATTTAATTCTAAGTTACCATGAAATACAGCTTTGTCAAAATATACGTGGCTGTTAAATTCTACTGATTGTAGATAAAATTTCCCAAAATTACACTTTTCAAAATGAACGTCCTTTTCAAAAACCCAAGTATGTGGATTGACTGGTTGGCCGTTTCCATAAAATTCAAAATCTGGAAAATTGAATCCTATACAAAATACTTCTAAATTATCAGTAATCTGAGATTCAATATAATTACTAAACAATGTAAAGAA
>JAKDMR010000285.1 GCA_030452275.1 Candidatus Nitrosocosmicus sp.
TTTTATTGTCAATCACAATGACAAACCTTAGCATACTTTTGCTAATTGGTATAGATAGGAGACGGAGCTAACCATTTCTAATTACGAAAGAGATCTAGTGTATTTATCTAATCCAAGTTCCTATTTCAATGGGATATTGTAAAAGAGACAAAACACTTTGTCTAATCTTTTCTAGGTATGTAACTTGACAAATACCAAGTTACTCCAAAAGGGTCGATAATTTTAGCAACTCTATCTGTTCCAAATTTGAGCGACGGGGATTCCACGGTGATACAGCCTGCCTTTATTGCCATATCGTAAACATATTCAATGTCTTTCAAATATATCCACAAATACACTTTGCTATTGCTTATCGTCTCCTTTTGTTGTTCGATCATCAAAATCATATCCCCTATCTTTGCTTCCAAGTAAACATCATCATTGTTCTCAATTTTTTTGATAATACTAGCTCCAAAAACTGATTCAAGAAATAAGAAAAAATCTAAGGCATTATTTACCAAAATATATGGATTAACTGAATGATAGCCTAATGGAAAAGAGTTTGAATTACTCATCAGAACAAGATCGCACTCGATGTTAATTTTAATATAACTATTTCAAATAATAGGGTCCAAACCACTATAGTTATTAAAAATTGTCTTTGAATTAATTTATTTGAATAGCATCCGTGGTTTTGATTTTTTAATATTTTGAATTTTTAGACATATTAGTCAAGTCTTTTCATTTGGGCAAATGTTTTAGCTAGGAGGCGCTCTATCTCTTTTATGAACTAAAGAAACAGACCGCTTTCAGAGTATGTGTGTTATGGTCTGTATTTGTACTTTTTAGGATTATCAGTAAGAAGGGTTTCACAAACGACATTATTTGAGTACGAAAACGGTGTTGCAAATATCGACATAACCAAATACATTCCAATGTTCATTTGTCATTTACTCGGTAGATCTCAGGTTAACAAGTATTGCTCATGATTCTTCATAATACTATGGAAGTATTAAATGGTAGAGTGGATTGAATCCCAAATTATAGTCAAATTTCATACTGGCCCGGTGGGTTTAGTAATAGATATATTACGAGTCCAAAATCTTTTTAGGAAGTTATTAGGCTTGTTCAATTTTAATATTATCTTAATCGAGTCCATTTTTTAACATGTTTTGAACATCTCCATCCCTTAATTGCCACATCTGTCAATCAACTCATATCTTACCAGATTTATTTATTTTTTTTATGATTTCGTTTGTTTTCTCTTCTCCTTCCTTTATTGCATTCTTTATTGTCTGCGGGGAGAAATCTGCATTTTCAGACATATGAGGATATGGCTCCTCGCGTTTGACATAATAAATTTCTTTAATTTCTGCTCCATGTTCTTGTTTGTATATTTTATATTTCTGGCGTATTCTCTTGAGTTGTTTTTCATCTATTTGTAATTTATCAATATTATTTTCTACTGTTTGATAAAGTTCTTCGATATAATCCAAATACCTCGATATCACTTTTGACATTTGTACATTATGTTCTGTTTTATCTGAAAACATAATATCTCTAGCTCTGTGATATACTTCAAACAAATTCTTTGGGAGGTCATCTATTTTCTTTGGATAATTTTCTACTATACATATTCTTTTATCCCTTATTGGTGAAGCAGCAATAACCTCCCTTAAAGGAGTATTGCTCAATAGACTACCATCCCATGCAAAGATTCCGTCTTTTACTTCTATCCAACGAAAATTATATAGGGGATAAGCAGAAGTTGCAAGGATATGTTTAGTAGTTATTTGCTCTTTATAACTATCAAATGTTAATGGTCGTGCATTTAAAACATTTACAGCAGTTAAAATTAAGCGGACCTTAGAATTTGCTTCTGGTCTTAATTTGTCATAATTGATGTACCTTTCTAGAGTTTTTATTATGGGGAAGTGGTCATATAAGAAGGTCCATTTCTGTGGGGTAAAATATTCTGGATCCTCTAAAGCGTATTCTGGTGTCCACCTAGGGGTAAACATTTTACTATTTCCAAAAATGACAGAACTGTAAAAGGACTTCATTTGTTTTACTTTTATCTCCATCTGAATTCTATCTGAAGAGTAGTTTTCTCTTATTCCTGCTATTGCTTCTGATAAAGCTGATAAATAGGGATAATATCCATATTTAGAAAATATTTGAATTTGTTCCACATACTTGTTCCAAGCAAAAAATGGTGGAAGACTATCGATATCTACAAAGCCTTCAGATAGTTCTAGCCAAAAATTCTCCAGGAGTTGATCAATATGTTCTTCATTTTTACTACCTGCTATTATCGCGGCATTTATACCACCAATAGAAGTGCCTGCAACTATATTCGGATCAATACTGTTTTTTACAAGAGATTTGTAGACACCACATCCAAATGCCCCCAATGAGCCGCCTCCTTGAAGAATTAAAACATTTTCAAGCGTTTTTCCTGTGGAAGGATAATTATCTGTATTTGATTTTCTAATGGGTGAGTCTGAATTATTCATAAACCTATTACACCCATTATATGCATATGATTATTGTTCAGCAGTTGGATTTTGATAGTGCGGGGCTACCAGAGTTTAAAAATTAGTGCTATCTTACATCCCACGTTATTACTATTTATAAAAAGAATTACTAAACCAAAAACGTGAAAAATCTTCGTATATATCTTTCTGAGGTATTGGAAAATCACCAGATATAACGTTAGTAATTAATTCCTTATTACTCATGAGTAGTTTAAATAAATCGTGTTCAGTTGCAATACCTACAAGGGTGTTTCCCTCCAGAATAATTACTCTTCTTATCTTTCGCTCATACATTAGTTTCATTGCATCTAAAACAGATGCATTTTGTGAGAGTGTAATTAATGGATAACTCATGAGTTTTCTGATAGGAACTTGCAAGTCCGCTAACGAAAATGTGCTTACTATTCTAACAATATCCCTCTCAGTAATCATACCTACCGGATTCTTGCTGTCGTTATTATCAATAATGACAACTGAACCTATATTGTTGTCTATCATAACCTTAGAAGTATCAAAAATATTTTGTTCTTGATCAATTACTTTAACATCCTTATTAATTATTTCTGAAATACCAATCGATTCTAAACCCATTAATTTTCTCCTATTTCCTTTTATATAAAACTATATCATCAAATTGATAGGTATAAGATACAAATAACAAATCTTTTCATTCACTCTTCGAAATCTCCTGTGAAGAAAATCTTTTAGCCAAAAATTACTTTATTACCCTAATTATTTACATTGTAACTCATTAGGATTTAGCCACCAAATTTCGATTACTACAGAAATAAATTATTTTCTTTAGATCGAGCAACATACATCAGGAATAGTAAACTCAGGACACGATCTTATGAAATGGCCTTGGGAAGAAAAATATGTATTTCATGAGCATGGTATTCCTGAGCATGGTATTCCTGAGGACATGGGTGCGATGAATTACATTAATCTGTCTCAGTCAACAACTGACCTCGAAGAAGGAAAAAACATTGCGATTACAAAACCCGTGAGCTTGATTGACTGGCAAGATCCTTACAAGAACGTTGCAGAATACCACAGTGGAAATTAGTGAGAACTAAAAATTAAATGATCATATTGCAAAATAAATGAAAGAGGGTTATGAGGCAATCTAACCATTGGAAATGTCTTGCTATACCAATTAGCATATGTTTTCTAAACCATTCTTAGCAAATAGTTTCTCATGT
>JAKDMR010000286.1 GCA_030452275.1 Candidatus Nitrosocosmicus sp.
GATCTTCTTTTGCTAAAGCTTTAAGTAAGTCCGGTATTTTCTTCCTAATTGATTCCAATTCTTCTCTTACTGATGTAATCAATTTTTCTCGCAATAGATCATTAACAACTTTAGTAATATAAGGTACACTAAATTGCGGTTTGAGATATTTTACAGAACTTGTTAAGTCTTTTATTTTGATGTCTTTATTCTTATCGAATAGTTCAATTGTAGTTGTAGATACCTCCAGCCAGTTATTATCTTTATCAATAAATAAAGTAGCATACCTATTTTCATCAAAGTCCGAGGGTAGGGAATATGTTTTTTGATTGATAATATCTAAATTCATTTGATAATAGTCGTCCGTAAAACTAGGTGAATATGGACCGTGTTTGTAGATATCATATGTATAGTTTGATGGAAGATTAAATCGTGATTGAGCTAGAAAGACTAATTTTTGTAATTTTTTTCTATTATAGAATCCAATATCGCTATCATCACGGATACAATGCAGATCTACTAATTTATTATTATTCAGAAATATAAGAAAATCCAAAGTTTCTTTATTCATTTTAATACAGTCTATTCCATCATATCTTTTAATTAAGATAATAAATTGTTTTACGTACTATTATTATCTAAGCTATAAATAAACCAAAAATATGATAAATTGAAACTAAATTTATTTCATCATAAGAAGTATGATTAAATTAAATTACCTTCTTAACTATATCTATTGTATTTGTCTGAAACGGAGATTATCTAGAGAAGCTGATAAACCAAGGAAGTGAAGGAATTTCCGACAATTCTTTGAGAATGGAAACCATGAGTCTTGCTGTAGATTATTTTTTTAGAATGCCTAGTTATGACGATTCTGTAATCACACGAATCCTAGATTCAAATAGAAATACAGATAGCCCTTGTAATTTGTATCTTGATAAGAAGATTTTTAATAGATTTGATTATTATATTGACTTAACAAGTTCCTATTCTTTCTAAATCAATCAGTGAATAGAACCGCTCTAATAGTGTGATTTCATGAGCACAGAAATTTAATTAACTACATTATGATATTCATTCTAAAAAGTATAAACCCGTGAATGCAAGAAACGGGTTCATATCCCAACTCCTTCCATAGTTGTTATTGATATATTTGACCCCTTTTAGTAGCAATGTTCAAATCCCTCTGGCCCCACTTTTATATTGTCGCTTTAATAGACACCATTTCCTATATGATAAAATAGATGTCAAGCACCACCAGATTCTTGTGCAAGAATTTTTTATACATGAATCCGCGATTATGCAGTATGGATTCAAATACCCCTCCACGATATAATCTTAGTATGCAAACTTGAGTGATCTTCGATTAATCTTATAATATTGTAAGTAGGAGTTAAGTAAAAGACTTGACCACTATTTTGGCTTCGATACAGAACGCTCTACTAGTTATGGACTCTACAAAAGATGGTCGAAGAATTCAGGAACGTTTAGAACATCTAAATTCAAGCAATGTAGCATTTGATCCTCTCAAACCTTAGAGAGCATATTGTGGAACTTTTGATAATGGACTTTGGAAAACTGATGATAAAGGTCAAACATGGGAAAAGATTGATGAATTTAATAAATTGCCTTCATCTACGACATGGTCATTTCCTCCAAGGCCGTGGACGCATCATGTTCGTTGGATAGAACCCTATGTAAATAGTGAAAATTATGTTTTTGCAGCGATCGAGGCTGGTGCATTGATCAAAAGCATTGATGGAGGAAAGTCATGGATAGATAAGTCAAAGGATGGATCGTATGATACTCCTACATTAAGAACTCATAAAAATGTTCCACGGAGGCTCTATTCTGCTGCAGGCGATGGCTATTTTGAAAGTTTGGATTATGAGAATACATGGGAAAGAATGGTTGAAGGATTAGGACTCCATACTTATTTGTACTGTATGGCAGTAAATCACAATGATCCTCAAATCATAATAGTATCGGCAGCCAGCAATGCTTGGAAGTCACATGATATTCAGGAATTAGAAATTTTTGTATATAGACATGATTCTGATGAAAAAAGGGACGAATGGATTCTATCAACTAAGGGTCTACCGGAACCAAAAGGAACAGTTATTTCTATTCTAAAATCCAATCTGAATATTGTGGATGAATTTTATTGTTTGAATAATCGAGGAATATTCTGCTCTACAGATTCAGGAGGATCCTGGACATCATTATAAACACCATGGTCTGAAGAATATAATTTGCAACATCCGTGGGCGTTGGCAGTTAGAGAATGACTTGTAGAAGAAATCCATTAAAACTATCCAATATTTTTAGCATCTTAGACATTATCAAATCATTTGACCAACCTGTTATGTTGGTTGTTCTGATTCATCTGCTTAAATTACTTACTACACTAATCAACCACAGATTAAAAATTTTATTGCGGGAACTTACGGATAGTAATAGTCCTTAAAGAAATTAGGTTTTATTATCATAGCTTACATTTCAAAAATTTAGAATGCAATAACAGGAGAAAGAAGATATTTTTTTATAACAGAATTTATTTCTCTTAAATTCAGTTTAACATAATGAGTAATAGTTTGATTTCCTAAAGGCAGTAAAATTATTTTGTGATGTTTTGAAAGTGAGTTATAGTTATTTGTCCACCAAAGTGAACCCGTTCATGATAGACGAAAATACCGTTTTACTATTAATTTTGTCCTTCTCTAATCCTATTTACCTGCTCATGGAAATCTTTCCATTCTGTTTAAATTACTTTACATTCTTTCTGATATCAAGCAAACTGAATTCTTTAAGAAATTTATCGTATCTATCTGTCAGTTCGCTATCGCTCATTTGGCCAGATTTAATATTTTCCAGATCGGTTATTAATTTATTGAAACGTTCTAAATCGACTACCACTCCATAATAATCTCGTACCCTTTCTAGTGTTGTTTCATAGTGCTTATGAATTCCAGAAGCAGTAGCGTCAGATACGATAATTACGTCATATCCACTATTGAATGCTTCTCGTAATGAAGTTTCAACACATATAGAAGTATCTACTCCACAAAAAATCAATGTATTGATCCCTTCACTTTGAAGCCAAACCCTTAACTCTGTATCTTGAAATGCGCCATCTCTTCTCTTAATGACTATATGATCATTTTCTGTAGGCTTGATTTCGTCTATTGTTTGAGCATCCCATGTGCCTCTTACAGTTATAGGAACTTTGAGTCGTTCCTCTCTTGCTAAAGGTAACAACCTATGAACTCGAGTTAACAGATCGATACCACTTGATTCTCTAACGGCTTCTGTATAAAATATTGGTATATCCTTACTTCTACAAAAGGCAATCAGTTCCTTGGTTTTGGGTATAATCTTTTGATATTCCTGCGTATTCATTCCTAAAAGATCATAAGATCCTCCTTTGCTTACAAACCCGTTTTGCATGTCAACCACTACGAGTCCTAGGTTGAAAGTTTGATTTCCAGCAGAGACTTGAAACATCTACATATATATCTTCAGTAATTTAAAAAGATGATCTTAACTTTGGAGTACCTAGTCTGAGGATACTCGATTTCTAGTCTATCTGATAATAAAATGGTACATTCAAGGTATATTAATTACGACTTGTTTACATGCTTTCTGGTTGGCTTTGTCCTTTAGAAATGTTATCAAAGTAGACATCTGATATGTTTTCTGGTACGATAATAATGTCAAATTAGATATAATGATCGGATAG